>NZ_PCPP01000002.1:600000-763145 GCF_002979755.1 Chryseobacterium culicis
CTGTTGAAAACTTATACGAGAAATAACAAGGATAAGATCAACCGTGCCGTAGTGAACGGTCTTTTGGCAAGAACTTACCTGAATACCGGGGAATGGAGTAAAGCTTCTGCATCTGCAAAAATTGCAAGAGAAGGTTTTCCGCTGATGGCTCCGGAAAAATATAAAGATGGCTTCAATGATATCAACAATGCAGAATGGATCTGGGGACACGGACAGACGCAGGAACAGTCTGATGCAAGTTATGCCTTCCATTATCTGGATGTATCTTCATCAGGAAGTTATTATTACAGCTTTATGGCGGATCCTTATTTTAAAGATCTTTTCGATGGCAATGATATCAGATCTCAATTATTTTCATGGGACGGACAAAAAGGAAGAGAAGGATTGCTGAGGTATGCTAAGTTTAAATTTAAACCAACCCTTATTGCAGATATTGTTTATATGAGAGCTGCTGAAATGTATCTGATTGAAGCTGAAGCTGAAGCCAGAACTGGAAATGTCTCTCAGGCAGTAGCTGTTCTGAATCAGTTGAAATCTGCCAGAAATGCCAATATTTATAATGGTTCATTATCACAGAATGAGGTTGTAGCAGCAGTTCTGGTTGAAAGAAGAAAAGAATTGTTTGGAGAAGGTTTCTCCCTTTCAGATATTATCAGAACTCAAGGAACGGTGGTAAGAAAACCGTTTGTAGATGCTGATGGCAAACCGATAAAAGTTCAGATTACTACACCAGATGGTACGGTGAAAACAGTAGATGGTAGGGGGCATTCTGTTCTCGATTTTCCGGATAAATCTGCTTTCACACCAAACAGTAATTATTATCTATTCAGTATTCCACAAAGGGAATCTGAAAATAACCCGAATTTATAAGAGGACATACTTATAATTAGATTTGATTTTTTAAGCCACTGCTTTTGCGGTGGTTTTTTTATTAATAATTTTTAAATTCAACCTTGTTTTCTTTTATATGCATATGATTATCATTACCCTCCTTGTGGAATTTGCTTAAGCTTATATCTATACTGTCATATAATTTATTGGTGAGTATTTCCTGTTTGGTTTTCCTCAGATTTTCTCTCTTAATAAAATAAAATATTAAAGTCTTATAAACCTTATTGTTATCATAATCTCCTAAAGGAAAAAATAATGTTTTGTTTGTGTACATCGTAACATATTCGGGCTTTAAATAAGGTGTAATTTCTTTTGTATTGGAACTATCATAGCCATATGAAAATATATCAAAGGGTTTGGAATAGTCCGTATTATCAAAGTGAAATTTGTCTATGATAAAAATATCGGAATTTGTTTCATTGTATATAGTCATTTCTGCGCCTTCCTTAACTTTGGATGTGCAAGAAAAAACGGCAAGGCATATTGCTAATAAAAAAAGTTTCATATTATATTTATTATGGGATGGTATTCCATGATTATATTAAGATTCATAATCTTAATTGGAGTGTTTTTTTGATCTGTAATATACCAAAGAATCAAAAGTCTTCAAGAACTTTTTAAATTTTTCACTTTTTATATGATCAAAATTTTCCTTTTCCCCAATGAAGAAGCGATACTGTACAGATAAGAGCCTTTTGTTGGTTTTGATTTTAATATTATGCGGCATGTAGATGGAATGTACCCTTTCCCCAATTTTTGTAGTATTGTCAATCAGGTAGAGCTGATTCTTCTCAAAACTTTCTTTTAAAATAATCCAATCCTGCTCTGTAAGTTTGAATCGGAGGGTATCTGAAGTGTTCGGTTCTGTATATAATAGAGTATTATAAATATCCGTGCCTTTGAGAGTTGATAAATTCCTGTTTTCTGTTGCAATGGAAATGTCTTTGGCCAATACTTCTTTTTGTTCACAGGATGATATGATGAAGCAAAGGCAAGCTGTGAGAAATAATTTTGTTGTAAACAGACTCATTCAGATTAATAGAGGTATTGGAACTAATAGTTTTGTGAAATACAAAGCTAACAAATAATAATTGGAATGGTATTTTATTAGCTTTGATAAGAATAATAATCTATAAAACAACCAAAGCTTTCACCCATTTTAGAAAAAATCTCTACCTTTGTAACAATGAACCTCTTAAGATGGATACTTGCATTTTATTTCATGGCGTTATCATTGATGCCATGTGAAGACACGTCCCATCCGTTGAATTCAGGAGATAATAAGATCTCATTAAGTATTCACGGCGTTCATTCTACAGAAAAAGGAGATATCTGTTCTCCACTGTGTGCATGCAGCTGCTGTCAGATGACGGTTTCAGCCTTTAAAATGGATCCTTTATTAGAAATTCCTGAGCAGATTCCTGCTTACTTTTCAAAAAAGATTCTATTCCACAAAAACGACTTTGCTTACCAGATCTACGACCCTATCTGGCAGCCTCCTAAAATTTAATTTTTATTGACTTTTAGAAAGTTATACTTTCTAATATTTAACTGTGCTTGAAACTTTGCAATACCATTGCAGAGGTTTTCAGGATATTTTTGCTGCAGTATTTTATGCTGTGTGCATTCATTTTCAATAAAAATTACCTAAAATCGTGTTAGATAAAATCATAAAATTCAGTATTAAAAATAAGGTGATCATTGGGTTGATGACCCTGGTACTGATCATCTGGGGAACGTGGAGTGCCACCAGATTGCCAATAGATGCTGTGCCGGATATCACCAACAATCAGGTGCAGATCATTACCGTATGTCCTACATTGGCGGGACAGGAAGTAGAACAGCTGGTTACGTTTCCCATTGAGCAAAGTATTGCCAATGTTCCCGATATTCAGGAGACAAGAAGTATTTCAAGATTCGGGCTCTCTGTAATTACAGTGGTGTTCAAAGAAAATGTAGATGTGTACTTTGCGAGACAGCTCATTAATGAACAGTTGAAAAACGCAGTGGAAGAAATTCCAAAAGGAGTAGGAACTCCTGAGCTGGCCCCTGTAAGTACTGGTCTTGGAGAAGTATATCAGTATATTCTTCACCCTAAAAAAGGAAGCGAAAAGAAATACAATGCCAAAGAACTCCGAACTATGCAGGACTGGATCGTTCGAAGACAGCTGAACGGAACACCAGGCGTTGCAGAAATCAACAGTTTTGGAGGAGAATTAAAACAATATGAAGTGGCCATTGATCCCAATCGTTTAAAAGCAATGGGAACAAGTATCACTGAAATATTTACTGCGCTTGAAAAAAACAATCAGAATACAGGAGGTGCTTATATTGATAAAAAGCCAAACGCCTATTTCATCCGAGGGATAGGGTTAGTAACCTCCCTTGAAGATATTAAAAACATAGCCGTTAAAAATGAAACAGGAAGCGTTCCGATCTTTATCAAAGATGTCGCTGATGTTCGTTTAGGAAGTGCCGTTCGTTACGGTGCATTAACCTATGACGGAAAAGTAGATGCCGTAGGTGGAGTAGTGATGATGCTAAAAGGAGCGAACAGTAATGAAGTCGTAAACAATATCAAAGCAAAAATTCCTACCATTCAGAAATCTCTTCCCAATGATGTTATCATAGAACCGTTTCTGGACAGAACAGACCTTGTAGACAGAGCCATCAATACGGTACAGAAAAACCTTGTTGAAGGAGCACTGATCGTTATTTTCGTACTTGTAATTTTCCTTGGAAATCTTAGGGCAGGGCTTATCGTGGCTTCTGCTATTCCGCTTTCCTTATTGTTTGCCCTGGGAATGATGAATGTTTTTGGAGTAAGTGCCAACCTGATGAGCCTTGGGGCAATAGATTTCGGATTAATTGTGGATGGTGCGGTAATTATTGTAGAAGCCACCTTGCATCATTTAGGAGTAAGGAAATCTGCCCGTGCATTAACGCAGTCTGAGATGGATGAAGAAGTATTTCTTTCTGCATCAAAGATCAGAAGCAGTGCAGCCTTCGGGGAAATCATTATTCTTATCGTATACATCCCAATTCTTACTTTGGCCGGTGTGGAAGGGAAAATGTTTACTCCAATGGCAAAAACAGTAGGATTTGCCATTTTAGGAGCTTTAATTTTATCCCTGACCTACATTCCAATGATGAGCGCCCTGTTTTTATCTAAGAAAATATCTCACAAAGAAACGTTCTCTGATAAAATGATGAATAGCCTGCAAAAGATTTATCAGCCATTATTACAGAAATCAATAAAAGTGAAATATGCAATTGTTTCAGCAACGGCTGTAGTCTTCCTTATCTCTGCGTTTATTTTTAAAAATATGGGTGGTGAGTTTATTCCTCAGCTACAGGAAGGGGATTATGCATTTCACTGTATTTTACCACAGGGAAGTTCATTGAGCCAGAGTATAGAAACCTCCATGCAGGCATCAAGAATTATCAAACAGTTTGATGAGGTGAAAATGGTAGTCGGGAAAACTGGTTCCGCTGAGGTTCCTACAGACCCGATGCCGCCTGAAGCAACCGATATGATTGTGGTATTGAAACCACAAAGCGAATGGAAAACCAAGAAATCTTATGACGAACTGGCAGATGAGATCAGTGAAAAACTGGAAACGATTCCGGGTGTATTCTTTGAGAAAAACCAGCCTATCCAGATGCGTTTCAATGAATTGATGACGGGGATCAGACAGGATGTTGCTGTAAAGATTTTCGGAGAAAATCTTGATTCATTAGCCGTGTATGCAGATAAGGTGGGAAAAATTATTCAGACAGTAGATGGGGCTACCGCACCTCAGATTGAAAGAGTGAGCGGTCTTCCGCAGATTAATGTTCAATATGACAGAACAAGAATCGCCAATTATGGATTGAATATCGAAGATGTCAACAATGCCGTAAGTACAGCCTTTGCAGGAAAAGCTGCCGGACAGGTTTTTGAAAATGAAAGACGTTTTGATCTCGTAGTCCGTCTGGATAGCCTTCACAGAACCGATATTTCGGATGTAAATAACCTGATGATCACCTCCAGCACCGGAGCACAGATTCCATTGTCACAGGTGGCTAACATAAGTTATAAATTAGGTCCGGCACAGATCAGCCGTGAGCAGGGAAAACGTAGAATAGTTATCGGATTTAATGTAAAAGACCGTGATGTAGAAAGTGTGGTGAAAGATATTCAGGCAAAACTGGATAAGGTGAAACTGCCTTCCGGATATTACTTTACCTATGGTGGACAGTTTGAAAACCTGCAGGAAGCAAGCAAACGTCTGATGATCGCTGTTCCGGTCTCATTGCTTCTTATTTTTATGCTGTTGTATTTTACTTTCCGCTCATTCAAACAGGCTGCATTGATTTTTACCGCGATTCCTATGAGTGCTATCGGTGGAGTATTTGCCCTTTTAATAAGAGATATGCCATTCAGTATCAGTGCAGGAATTGGATTTATTGCCCTTTTTGGAGTGGCAGTACTGAATGGAATTGTTTTGATAGGAACATTCAACCAGTTAGAAAAAGAAGGTGAAACAGATATTCTGAAAAGAGTATTTGAGGGAACAAAAACCAGATTGAGACCTGTATTAATGACCGCTACAGTGGCTTCATTAGGGTTTTTACCGATGGCTATTTCCACAGGAGCCGGAGCAGAAGTACAGAAACCTCTTGCCACAGTAGTGATTGGTGGTCTGGTGACGGCTACCTTCCTTACGCTATTTGTTTTGCCGATGCTGTATATCATTTTTAACACCAAAATTTTGAAAAGAAAAAATAATAATCCGGGAACATTTACAATAGTACTTGTATTAGGATTCATGATGCTGGGACAAACTTTTAAAGCGCAGTCCAGAACGGTTTCTGTAGAACAGGCGGTAGAACAGGCAGTCAATAATAATTTAACCTTACAGTCGAAAGACTTAAGCATTAAGTCTGCAGAAGCATTAAGGGCAACTGCGAAAGAGCTTCCTAAATTAAGCTTTGAAGCTCAGCTGGGACAATACAACAGTCCGAAGTTTGACCAGTCGTTTGCGATTTCACAGAGCATTCCTTTTCCTACCCTTTTTAAAGCAAGAAAAGATGTAATTAATGAGAATATTAAAAGCAAGCAGATTGATAAAGAAATCACAGCGAATGAACTGATAAAACAGGTTCGTACCTATTATTATCAGATTGAATATCTTCAGTATAATAAAGCCCAACTGACCAGTCTGGATAAATATTATGAGGAATTCATCAGAATTGCAACCGTAAGATTCAAAGCGGGTGATATCAAAAAGATTGAAATCAGTACAGCGGAAACCCAGAAAGGAGAAATTGATCTGCTGCTCAGACAAAATGAAGTCTTTCTGAATAACGCCTATAAGAATTTAAAGACTTTGATGAACACTTCAGAAGATCTTGAAGTTCCGTTTAATAAAGATTATGTTCCTTTAAAAGCCGAAAATGTACTCGACAGTGCTGTGGTGGCCAACAATCCGTCTGTAAGAGCTTTTTACCAGGAAATGGAAATTGCTGAGAAAAATAAGAAAGTAGAAAAATCTCTTGGACTCCCTGATTTCAGCTTAGGATATACCAATCAGTCTTTGATAGGCCTTCATACCATCAACGGACAGGAAAATTTTTATAACTCAGGAAAACGTTTTCAGTCGGCAACCGTAGGCGTAGCAATTCCTTTGACCTTTGGAGCAACAAAAGCAAGAATTCAGGCATTGGAATATGACAGACAGGTTGCGGAAACCAATGCCAAAATGCAGAAGAAACAACTTGCTGCTCAATTGGAAAACGCTTTTAGTCAGTACCAGCAGGATATTCAGCAGTATGATTATTATACAAGCCAGGCACTGCCCAATGCAGAGAAAATTGTAAAGGCTGCCCAATTAGGATATAAAACAGGGGAAATTTCTTATGTGGAATATCTTTTTGCCCTGCAAACGGCTACCAATATTCAGTTAAAATATCTGGAATCTATCCAGCAGGTGAATCAATCTGTTGTAATTATCAATTCAATCATTAATAAATAATATGAAAGTGCTGTTAACAAAATTTTCTGCCAGACCAATGAAAATGATGGCATACGGCACCAGACAAAATACATTTTTACTTATGAAACTCAAATATAATATCATTCCTTTTATCCTGATTTCACTATTGCTAACAAGTTGTGGAAAAAAAGAAGCTGCAGAAGAAAAAGCTCCTGAAAAAACAGAACAGAAAGAGGCGGCACATGAAGAAGCTCCACAAACGATAGCTTCACTCACGGAAGATCAGATGAAATCTGTAGGAGTAGCTTTAGGAGCCGTAGAAATGAAAGAGCTTACGTCCACCATTAAAGCAAATGGATTGCTGAGTGTTCCCAACAGTAATAAAGCAACCATTACTTCCCTGTATGGAGGTATCATCAAGACCTTAAATATTCAGGTAGGAAGTATTGTGAAAAAAGGACAGGTGATTGCTACCATTGCCAATCCGGAATACATTCAGCTTCAGGAAGATTATCTGACTACCAACAGCCGGATAACATATGCAGAACAGGAATACAGGAGACAAAGAGAACTCTTTGATAATGATGCAGGAGCCAAGAAAAACCTTCAAAGTGCTGATGCTGAATTGAAAACATTAAGAACAAAAAGAGCTTCCCTGTTAAAACAGCTTCAGATGATGGGAATAAGCCCTGGGAAAGTAAACAATGGAAATATGCGATCAGGTTTGGTTATCACAGCACCTATCAGTGGTACGATCAGCAGTATCACAGCACAGATTGGAAGCTATGTAGATATTTCTTCTCCTGTTGCAACCGTAATTGATAACGGTTCCATTCATCTCGATCTTCAGGTGTTTGAAAAAGATCTTCCTAAAATGAGAGTAGGGCAGATTGTTCATTTTAAACTGACCAATAATCCGGAAACAGAATATGATGCGAGAATTTACAGTATAGGTTCTTCTTTTGAAAATGAAAGCAAAACCATCTCTATGCATTGCGAAGTAATCGGAAATAAATCCGGTCTGATCGATGGAATGAATATCACCGGAATTGTAAGCCTTGATAAAAGTACAACCCCTGCAGTTCCTACCGAAGCCATTGTAGAAGCAGATGGTAAATACTTCGTATTTGTTCAGACTGATAAAAAAGTAGAGGAAGAACATGATGAAAAAGGAAAACCCCATCCGAAAACTTTAAACTTTGAAAAAATAGAAGTGGTAAAAGGAACTTCTGATATGGGATATACGGCAATAACTGCGGTAGGAAATATTCCAGGCAATGCAAAAATTGTAGTGAAAGGATCCTTTTTTGTGAATGCGAAACTGGTGAATTCAGGAGAACACGAGCATTAACACTAAAATTAAAGAAACATGGCTTTAAAAGAAGAACTTGAAAAACAGGGAAATTGGTTATTTAAACACCGAAGTATCCTGCCAATAGGTATTTTATTCATAGGGTTAATTGCTTTTATTGAAACCAATCTGCAGAAAAAAACATTGGACTGTATAATCTATTATGAATTTTTCTATCTGCTGGTGAGTCTTGTAGGTTTAGGAATCAGAATATATACGGTAGGGCATAATCCCAAAAATACCTCAGGCAGAAATACAGCTGATGGTCAGGTTGCAGATACCCTCAATACTACAGGAATATATAGTATCGTAAGAAATCCACTGTATCTGGGGAATTTTTTCATGTGGCTGGGGCCTGCACTCATGACAGAAAATATATGGTTTATTATATCCTTTATTCTTTTCTATTGGATCTATTATGAAAGGATCATATTTGCTGAAGAACAGTTCCTTGAAAGAAAATTTGGAAATAATTATAGAGTCTGGGCAGATAAAGTGCCGGTTTTTATTCCTAAATTAGAGATGTTTACTGGTAATAGTTTATCATTCAGTATAAAAAAGGTAATAAAGAAAGAGAAAAATGGACTTTTCGCGATTTTTTTAATTTTTATGGTTTTTGATTTAATTGGAGAGTGGATTAAAGAGCACAGTCATTATAATATGATTTTTATGATTGGCTGTCTTGTAACCATGCTCATGTATATCGTTCTTAAAATAATTAAAACAAGAACATCTTATCTGGAAAATAACAGGTGAAATCAATCAAAAAATTGAATTATGTTATTAAACAAAAAAATATCAGTCTGGTATTTCATCCGTGAAATAAAAAGCCAAATCCTGTTTATCGGAATATTCGCCGTAGCCATCGGTATTTTGGATATGTTGCCATGGTTTCGTAAAATTTCACTGCCTTTGAATATTCCGGCATTGCTGGGAACGGCAGTATCTTTACTGCTGGCCTTTCGTACTTCCCAGTCCTACGAAAGATGGTGGGAAGCCAGAACTGTTTGGGGAGCTGTAGTAAATGATTCCCGGACTTTTGTAAGGTTAATCATCCAGTTTATGCCGGCGGGAGAAGATAAAACAGTAAAAGATTTTGCCGAAAGACAAATCATCTGGACTTACGCGTTGGGAGAAGCCCTCAGAAAATTGCCATTCTCTGAAAAAGTTCAGCAATATCTCGATCAGCATAAGATAAAAGCAGTTAATATTCCCAATGCTATTCTGGATGAACACTCCAGACAATTAAAAGAAATTGCCGCTTCCAAAGGACTGACCGATTTTCAGCAGATGCAGCTGAATGATATCATTACAAGACTTTGCGACAGTATGGGAAAATGTGAGAGGCTAAAGAATACGGTTTTTCCACGTTCTTATAGTGTTTTAGTTCATATCCTGATCTATGTTTTTGCAGCGATACTTCCATTTGGACTTGATGATTCACAGCTGGCAGTTGAAATTGCGATTACTTTCCTGGTGCCGGTAACATTCATTGCGATTGAAAAAACATCAATCATCATGCAGGATCCCTTTGAAAATGGTCCCGTAGATACACCAATGACTTCTCTGGCGCAGACCATAGAAATCAATATCAGACAAATGATTGGTGAGCAGAATGTTCCCCCTAAAAAAGAAAACACATCCTATTAT
The DNA here is from genome assembly GCF_002979755.1 of Chryseobacterium culicis. Taxonomy (NCBI): domain Bacteria; kingdom Pseudomonadati; phylum Bacteroidota; class Flavobacteriia; order Flavobacteriales; family Weeksellaceae; genus Chryseobacterium; species Chryseobacterium culicis. Next base: position 609,871 of record NZ_PCPP01000002.1, read on the forward strand.
GAAATGTAATTAAACCATACACAATATGGAAAACACACCAACACAAACCTTTTCTGCAGGAAGCAGACATAAAAAGAACCTCCTGATCGTTATTTGCCTTAGTGGGACCTATCTCATTGCTGAGGTGATAGGAGGAATTGTTACCAACAGCCTTGCGTTACTGGCAGATGCAGCGCATATGCTGACAGATGTGGTAGGATTGTTGCTGGCATTTATAGCCATCAAAATAGGAGAAAGAAAAGCAGATCCTTCCCGAACATACGGATATTACAGGACTGAAATACTCGCAGCAGTTATCAATGCCGTTGTGCTGCTGGGGATTTCGATCTATGTTTTGTTTGAAGCTTACAAGCGGTTTCAAAATCCGCCGGAAGTACAAAGTAAATCAATGCTGATTGTAGCAGGAATCGGATTGATCGTTAATATTGTCGGAATGATGATTCTGAGAAAAGACTCGGAAGGCAGCTTAAATATGAAAGGCGCTTATTTTGAAGTCCTTTCAGATATGCTTACTTCAGTAGGAGTGATGATTGCAGGAGTAATTATGCTGACAACAGGCTGGTACTATGCCGATCCGCTGATCTCAGCCGCAATTGGATTGCTGATCTTCCCAAGAACATGGAGACTGTTGAAAGAAGCCATTAATGTCTTGCTTGAAGGAACTCCTAAAGATGTGGATATTCATGAACTTCGTAAATCTCTGGAACAAACTCCGGGAGTGAAAAATATTCATGATCTGCACGTATGGTCACTGACATCAAGCGTAAATGCCATGAGTGCTCATGTGGTAAAAGAAACGGCATATGCTCAGAATCAATTATTAAAAACATTGACAGACACTACTGTTAATAATTTTAAAATCAGTCATACAACTTTTCAGATAGAAGAGGAAGGCTATGAAGAAAATGAAGTACATCTGTAAAACTTTAAAAGCGTACAATGAAAAAAGATATAGAACACAAACTCATTGATAAGAATACCAAACCCACAAGCATGAGGATTTTGGTGTATGATTTCTTAAGCTCTCAGGAAGCAGCCTTATCTCTTTCTGAAATAGAAAATCATTTTGAAAATGCTGACAGAATCACCATCTACAGAACATTGAAGACCTTTGAAGAAAAAGGAATTGTTCACAGCATTCAGGAAAATACCACCACAAAATACAAGTTATGTGAAGACGACTGTGACGAAAAAACACATAAAGACTGGCACCTTCATTTTTATTGTAAAATATGTAAGCGGACAACCTGCAAAGAAGATATTTCCTTCCCTGAAAACATGCAGACCAACTTCAGGATTGATGAAATAAGATTGTTTGCCAAAGGAATCTGCGAAAATTGTCTCGAAAGTTTGCAATAGCATTGCATCAGTCTCACCTTTACATTTGTATAAAAATATTCAGTTATGGAAAAATGCTGTAGTACAACCCCGGAAAAACCAGATACAAAAGGACACAAACATAATCATGCAGAAGGAGACGGACATGACCATGACGGCCATGATCATTCTCACGATTCCGGAGATCAGACGGTCTTTCAGATGTTTCTTCCGGCCATTATATCCTTTGTAGTCTTATTATTGGGAATTGCCTTTGACAACTATATAAAACCTGCATGGTTTACTGGCTGGGTTCGTTTGGTATGGTTCCTGGCAGCCTATATTCCTGTAGGATTCCCGGTATTGAAAGATGCTTATAAAAGTATCATTAAAGGAGATGTTTTTTCAGAGTTCTTTTTGATGAGCATTGCAACTATTGGAGCTTTTGCCATCGGAGAATACCCGGAAGGAGTAGCGGTAATGCTCTTTTATGCTGTAGGAGAAGTATTTCAGTCTATGGCGGTTACCAGAGCCAAAGGAAATATAAAAGCCTTATTGGATCAGCGTCCTGATGAGGTAACGGTTATGGAAAATAATCAACCTAAAACAATAAAAGCAAAAGAAACTAAAATAGGAGATGTCATTCAGCTGAAACCAGGTGAAAAACTGGCTTTGGATGGTGAGCTGCTTTCTGATTCAGCTTCATTCAATACGGCAGCTTTAACAGGAGAAAGTAAACCCGATACTAAAAATAAAGGTGAAGTTGTTCTTGCAGGGATGATCAATATGAACAGTATTGCTTTAGTAAAAGTAAATACTGCCTATGAAGACAGTAAACTGAGTAAAATTCTGGAGCTGGTTCAAAATGCCACAGCACAAAAAGCTCCTACAGAACTATTCATCAGAAAATTTGCTAAAGTATATACCCCTATCGTAGTATTTCTTGCCATAGGAATCTGTTTACTGCCTTATTTCTTTGTGAGTGACTATCAGTTCAGGGACTGGCTGTACAGAGCATTGATTTTCCTTGTGATTTCTTGTCCTTGTGCCTTGGTGATTTCTATTCCGTTAGGATATTTCGGAGGAATCGGAGCAGCAAGCCGAAACGGGATTTTATTCAAAGGAAGTAATTTCTTAGACAGCATAGCAGAGATTCAGAATGTAGTGATGGATAAAACAGGAACAATGACAGAAGGGGTATTCAAAGTTCAGGAAGTAAGCATGACTTCTGAATTTAACAAAGAGGAAATCCTTCAGATGGTCAATGTTCTCGAAAGTAAAAGTACACACCCTGTTGCAACAGCTATTCACAATTATGTAGGAGAAATTAATCATTCCATTCCTTTAGAAAATGTAGAAGAAATTGCTGGCCACGGACTAAAAGCAACGATTAACGGAAAAGAACTTCTGGTAGGGAACTTTAAACTGATGGATAAATTTAATATCAATTATGATCTTAACCATGCTAATATTGTGTACACGGTCATTGCAGTAGCTTATGACAAAAAGTTTGCAGGATACATAACGATTGCAGACAGCATAAAAGAGGATGCCAAAGAAACAGTAGACAATCTGCATAAAATGAATGTAAAAGCTACAATGCTGAGCGGTGATAAAAGTACCGTTGTGAAGTATGTAGCAGATCAGCTGGGCATAGACAATGCATTCGGAGACCTTTTGCCCGAAGATAAAGTCAATAAGGTTAAAGAAATTAAAGCCAGAAAACAAACCGTAGCTTTCGTAGGAGACGGAGTGAATGATGCCCCTGTTGTTGCTTTAAGTGATGTGGGAATTGCAATGGGAGGATTAGGAAGTGATGCTACCATTGAAACGGCAGATGTAGTCATTCAGGATGACAAACCCAGCAAAATCCCAATGGCAATCAATATCGGAAAGCAAACGAAAAAAATCGTTTGGCAGAATATAATCCTTGCTTTTGCCGTAAAAGCAGTGGTTTTAATCCTGGGTGCCGGAGGACTGGCTACTATGTGGGAAGCTGTTTTCGCCGATGTAGGAGTTGCCTTGCTGGCTATTTTAAATGCGGTAAGAATTCAAAGAATGAAATTTTAATAAGCAAATAATAAACACAACTCAATTATATTCAATAAAAGCTCTGCTGATTTCAGTAGAGCTTTTGTTTTAAATTATACTCCATGGCATTCATTCCATTGAAATCCATATTATACTATAGAAACTCCTACAGAGAATGACGAATAGAATGCCTTTACTTTCATATAAATGATGACTGACAATTACAACGGGCATAAAGATGTTATACACACACACTTTGTCATTCCGTAGGAATCTCTACAAAACATTAGAGAGATAAATCAAACCAGCATTGCAATTTTATCGGAAATAAAATCCTTGCGCCTTAAAAAAACAGTAAGCATTTTAAAAAAACTTGCGTCTTTGCGTTTCCAACTTTACACCATACCAAAACATAATTCAAAAAAGGTAATAGATTTTTTGTTGGATAAACGCAAAGGCGCAAAGAAGATAAAAATTGTGTTGTTTTTAAGGACGCAAGAAAATCAAAGATTTTAAGCAAGTTTACTTCTTGATTGAAAATCTTATTCAAAAACATTAAGTATTCGGAAACATTTTTAGCACCTTTTGATTCCTAACAAAACATAAAAAAGCTCTGCCAAAAACATCAGCGGAGCTTTTATCAACAAGATTAAATTGTATATAAAGAACTAAATTTTTTGTTTAGATCTCAAATTTAAATCAAAGTTCGGGATAAAATTATACTGGCGACAGGCACAGTTTTATAATTTTTGTGGGTAACAGTAGATAACCATCAATGACATTCATCATAAATTATACATAAAACAGTTTTGAAGTAGTATATTTGTGACAGAGAAAAAATCGTTGAGGTTATTTATTTCCATATTCGTCATTTTTACCATTGCATTACGTCCCGTTTTGCCATTGGTAAACTATGCGGTGAACTATGATTATATTGTGAAAAACCTTTGTGAGAACAGAAGTGTACCACAATCAACATGTAAGGGAAAATGCTATGTGGAAAAAGAACTGGCAAAAACAGAAAAACAGTCCAATAGCTCTCAAACCATAAAGATTGCAGGATTAGATGCCTTTATCTCTCATGATATCCTTTCCTTCTCTTCACTACTCAACTCGGAATTGATTACTGGGATTCCTGATTCAAGTTACTTTAATTCTCATTCTTCAGAATATTTTTCCAGGATTTTCCATCCTCCATTAGCTTAATTCTATTTTAAACTATATTTTTAGTTTATGAATTGGAGGTACTGAAACTTTCAATTAAAAGCCATTACTACACCTTGCATCATTAAATTTGGGGTTTAATTTCCCACAATTTATAACGCTGTGCTTTGTGTTCTAAGTTAATTTATCATTATTAATTTCAATTTAACATTAAAATGAAATCTCCTCTTATTTTGACGGCAATGCTGTCAATATCATTATTGTCGTGTGCCAAGGAAACGCCTCAGGTAAAGCATGCAAGCCACATGGATTCTTCCGGAAAGAAAATAGAAAATGTACAGATCGTAAATGAAGTAGACCCGATTTGCCACATGGAAACGGCCGGATCTCTGAAAGATACAGCGGTATATAAAAATAAAACGTACGGTTTTTGTAGTGTTTACTGCAAAGATGAATTCAAAAAAAGCCCTGAGAAATATGCCCAAAAATAATAAGACCAATAATAAAAGTAAAGTAATCATGCCCATTGTGGTTTTTGCATTGCTTTTCGTAGGAATCGGTGTCGGAATGGGGTATTTTAAAAAGAGCCTTTATACCGTAATGAAAGTTCCGGATTTTGAACTGACAGATCAGAACAGTAAAAAAATCACCAATAAAGATATGTTGGGAAAGGTCTATCTCGTAGAATTTTTCTTCAGTAAATGTCCTACAATATGTCCGGTGATGAATACCAATATGAAGGCTATTCAGAATCAGATCGATGATCCGAATTTCGGTATTATCTCCATCAGCATTGATCCGGAAAATGATACTCCTGCAGCACTGAAAGAACATGCTCAAAGAATAGGAGCGAAGTCTCCAAACTGGCATTTTCTGACCGGAGACCGTAGCTATATTGGTGATCTCGCGGATAAATTTAATATCTATGTGGGGGACAAAGAAGATGAAGGAGAAAGCCTGAACCACAGCGGAATGATCGCTCTGGTAGATCAGGATGGAAATATCCGATGCAGATATAACAAAGAAAATATGCCTATTCTGTATTATTCAGGATTGAATTATGGAGATCCGGAAGGTAAAACACCTATGCTGACCGGAAAATACCATCCGGACAGAGAAATTCTGATTGAGGATATTAAGAAATTATTGAAATAAGGAAAGCTGGGAGAGTGAAGCTGGAAGCTGGATGTACTTCCGGACGATAAAGATGTAGCGGTTTTTAGATAGCTATAGAAGCAAATAGAAGTTGAAGAATTTATGTTATGACATTAATTACTTCCAGCCTCCAACCCCCATCTTCCAGCCTAAAAAGAAAACATTGTTCAACCATAAACAAAAACATTATGAAGATTTTGAAAATAGCTGCTGTAACTGCAGTTTTCGCGGCTCAGTTTACGCTGGCTCAGTTTAAGCAGACTCCTTTACCATACGCTTATAATGCTTTGGAAGGGAATATTGATGCCCAAACGATGGAAATTCATTATTCAAAACATGCGGCAGCGTATGTCGCTAACCTGAATAAAGCAATTACAGGAACTCCACAGGAAAAAGAAACGTTGTTTCAGATTCTTTCCAATGTTTCAAAATTGCCCGCTGCAGTAAGAAATAATGCAGGAGGACATTACAATCACGAACTGTTCTGGACGGTTCTTACTCCTCAGAAGAATACGCAACCTTCTGCAAAATTGGTAAAAGCCATCACTGAAACTTTCGGAAGTATGGATGCTTTTAAAGAAAAAATGGCTAAAGCAGGAGCAGACCGTTTTGGATCAGGATGGGCATGGCTTTCCGTAGATAAAAATGGAAAATTGTTTGTTTCTTCAACGCCTAACCAGGATAATCCTTTGATGGATGTGGTGGAAGAGAAGGGAACTCCTATCTTCGGAATTGATGTCTGGGAACATGCATATTATTTGAAATATCAGAATAAAAGAGCAGACTATCTTACCGCGATCTGGAATGTTACCAACTGGAAAGAAATCAGCAGAAGATATGACGAAGCTTTAAGCAAGAAATAATCTGATGAAATTATTTTACAGCATACTTTTTACTTTTTACATGGTGCTAAGACCTTTAGTACCCGTGGTAGAGTATGCTGTAAATTATGATTATATCGTTAAAGTTCTCTGTATTAATAAATCCAGGCCAGAGGTTCACTGTAACGGAAAGTGTTACCTGAGTAAAGAATTGGCTAAAACCAATGATTCAGAATCTTCACCTTTTCAGAAGCTCAAAAACTCAGGACAGAAAATCCTTGATACCTATATCCTGCCTGAAACTGCAGAGATTATTACTACTGAAAAACAATCGTTTTTCAATTTCAACTTCACTTATGAAACGGCCTATTCTTTTCTGTTTCTTACCCATATTTTCAAACCACCGGTTTTTTAAGTTCAACGATCACTATTCAACCACAAAAGTCACAAAAGCATAGATAAATAAAAAAGCTTACGTGTTCTTATTGTGCATAAAACTTACCACTTGATATACCTTAAGTGTAAGAACTTTGGTGTCTTTTGTGGTAAAAAAAAAGAATGTTTTCACATTCAACAATTATCCTTCAACTTAAAAAATCAACAATGAAAATTTCTCAATTTTTATCACTATTCTTTATTGCCTTTACTTTATTCTCTTTCGTAGCCTGCGAAAACAGCAGAGATGACGAAAATCCACAGGATACTACGCCCGGAAAGCTTCAGATTAAATTTGAAAACGGATTTAATAATGTAGGAGATATTGTCCTGAATCAAACGGTTCAGACTTCTTCTAATGGACAGAAACATAATTTTTCTGCTTTAAAATATGTAATCAGTAACATTTCCCTGATAGACGAGAACGGGAATGAGTTTAAATACAATGAAAACAATCCTGATAAAGGTGCTTTCATAGTAGATCAGGCTGATGCGGTAGCCGGAATTATATACCTCAACCTGGAAGGTATTCCGAAAAATAATTATAAAAAAATAAAATTCGGATTAGGAATCAGCCAGAAAGCTTACTTATTGGGACAAGACGGTCAAGCTGAATTCTGGACAAAAGCCAAGCAGAAAGGGATGTCATGGTCATGGGCAGCCGGATATGTTTTTGTAAAACTGGAAGGAAAATATGGAGCAGATTCTCCATCAAAGGAATTTATGAATCATACAGGAAATATGGGAAATACTACAGAAAATAATACCCCTGATCTTTATCGTGAAATTACGTTGAATCTTCCAACAACAGCCAGAGTAACAGGACAAATCCGCCCTTCTGTTCATATTCTGGCAGATCTTAATCAGTTTTTGAGTGGAGATAAAGCGCTTACGCTTACCACAACTAATGATATGCTGATGGGTTCAAATCAACATCTGGTAGACGTTACCAATAACCTTACAAAAATGTTTAAAGTAGATCACGTTCATAATGATTAATTTTTTTGTAAAAACAATACTGGTTCTGTGTGTATTTCTGCTGAGTTGTATTTCCTGTTCAGATGAGGTGATACAGCCGCTGGAAAAAGATGAAGCATATAATCTGCAGTTTCCTTCTTATTTTCCTGAAATGACTTTTGATACATCAACGAATCCGGTGACAAAAAACGGAGTAGAATTGGGAAGAAAATTATTCTACGAAGGAAGACTTTCCCGGAATAATACCATTTCATGCGGTTTCTGCCATATTCAGGAAAACGCTTTTACCCATCATGGGCATACAGTAAGCCATGGGGTAGATGACAGAATTGGAATCAGAAATGCTCCACCCATTCAGAATATGGCTTTTTTGAAAAGATATATGTGGGACGGGGTCATTCATAATCTTAATGAACAACCCATCAGCCCCATTACAGACATCAATGAAATGGACAGCTCCATACCGGAAGCTATTTCAAAAATAAAAGATGACCAGAAGTATAAAAAACTTTTCAGGGAAGCTTATGGAGATGAAACGATTACCGGAGAAAGAATTCTAAAAGCGCTGTCACAGTTTATGGCTTCTTTAATTTCTGCAGATTCAAAATATGACAGATTCAGACAGGGAAAAGAGCAGCTAACTTCAGCAGAATCCCAGGGAATGGCTTTATTCGGTCAGAAATGTGCCTCTTGTCATAGTGGAGAATTATTTACCGATGAAAGCTTCCGCAATACAGGAATGTATTATAACACCGAGTTCAAAGATGCGGGACGCTACAGAGTTACTCTTAATCAGGTAGACTGGATGAAATTCCGTGTTCCGAGTCTGAGAAATGTAGAATATACAGCACCTTATATGCATGACGGAAGATTTTACACCTTAGAGGCGGTACTTAACTTCTATTCAGGTCAGGTAGAAGATAATCCCAATCTGGATTCGCAGCTGAAACAGAATGGGCATATTGGTATTGCTATGAACAGTCAGGAAAAACAGTCGATTATTGCATTCCTGAAAACATTATCAGATAAAAGTTTTATATCCAATCCAAAATTTGCAGAATAATTTATAGAAAACATGAAGAAGATTATAGTAATAATAAGTTTAATCCTGTTTGGGCAATATCAGGCAAAAACTATCAGAGATAGTGCATATATAGCTCCGGACAGCTTTAGCAGATTTGATTTTGATGATGATTGTGATGCCTGTGGCTGTGCTGCAGGAAACGGTTCTTCCGGCTTTGAGTCTTTATTGAATCCACAGTTTATCGGAATCAAATATTTTGCCCAGCATTACAAAGCAAAAGAAAACCTATTTGTGAAAGATCTTACACAAGATCAGTATTTTAATACCTTACAGCTTTGGGGAAAGATTCCTTTAACTAAAAAACTGAGTGTATATGCAAGTCTGCCCTTCCATTTCCATGAAAAAAAAACCCAACAGGGAGATATCAAAATCAATGGAATCGGGGATCTTAATCTGATGGGAATTTATCAGCTGATGAGTTCTAAAGATAATTTTCACCACTTAAGCGGAGGGTTGGGTGTGAAAATTCCTTTAGGGAAATTCGATGAAAAAGGAGCTTCCGGCGTTAATCCGAGTTTTCAGCTGGGAACCGGCAGCTGGGATTATCAGGCCGCTTTGAATTATAAGTTTCAGAAAAATAAAGTAGCTGTGTTGGTGAATACAGATTATACCATCAAAATGGAGAATAAGAAAAATTACCGATTTGGAAACCAATGGAACTATGCCGCGACGGGGTTTTATCAGATTGCAGGAAATGAAAAATCCATTTTTTCAGTAAAAACCGGAGTTCAGGGAGAAGTGTATGCCCAGAATAAACAGTTTGACGAAGCGCTACCCAATACTGCAGGAAGCGCATTGTATGGAAAGTTAGGATTTGAAGCTTCCTATAAAAGGCTGAGTTTGGGAAGTGAGCTCATGCTTCCTATGTATACCCATCTGGCAGGAGGTGACATCGAAGCAAAATCAAGATTCAGTATTTTCCTGAATATCGGGATTTAAATAAAACCCCTTTTAAAAATCATATTAAAGCTCCTTCGGGAGCTTTAATTGTTTATGAATCATTATTTTAATTGGGGGTTAGGAATAATTTTTTATCTTTGCCGAAATTTGGTGAGCCATAAAAAGCTCTTAAAAGGGAATCCGGTGAAAATCCGGAACAGACCCGCTGCTGTAAGCTCCGCACCAAGGTTTTTGAAGAATATATCCACTGTTTTTTAATGGGAAGGATTTCAAAAATGGAGTAAGTCAGAAGACCTGCCAGAAAATAATCGTTTGACGCTTTCGTGGAATAAAGCTTAGGACATCAATGATTCTGTGCAGTAACAGCTGTGCTTTGTCGTTGTATTCTTATATCCATTAGCGTCTTCATTATCCTAAATGAGCTAATGGCGGCAAAACAAACTACTTCTGCAATTCATAAAGCTGTTTTCACAATACTGGTGATCACATCTCAACTTTTATATTCTCAAAAAAAGAAAAATGACACTCTGAAGGAAGAATCCATCAAAGCGATTAGTCTTTATAAAAAGAATTTTAAAGAAATTATTCCGGCGCAAACCCTGCAAGGTGAGCAGCTGGAAAGACTGAACAGTCATTCTGTTGCAGATGCGTTGCGGTATTTTTCCGGAGTTCAGATCAAAGATTATGGAGGGTTAGGGGGTTTGAAAACGATCAATATCCGTAGTATGGGAAGCCAGCATGTTGGTGTTTTCTATGATGGAATTCAATTGGGAAATGCCCAAAACGGACTGGTAGATCTGGGGAGATATTCTTTAGACGATCTGGAAGAAATATCATTGTATAACGGACAGAAAAGTGAAATTTTCCAACCTGCAAAAGATTTTGGCTCTTCGGGATCGATCTATCTGCAACCCAAAACACCTGTATTTAAAGGAACAAGAAAAACCAATCTCGTTATAAGAGCAAAAAGTGCGTCCATTGATCTTTTCAATCCGTCATTCCGTTTGGAACAAAAAATATCAGACAGAGTTTCTGCCAGTTTCAGTGGAGAATTTATGCAGAGTGACGGAATTTATAGATTTCGTTATGCTAAAAAATATCCAGATGGTCAGCAGGCTTATGATACCATCGCAAAGAGACAGGATTCAGATATCAGGGCAAAACGTTTTGAAACGTCTATCAACGGTACTTTAAATAACGGAAGCTGGAATATCCGTGGCTACGGTTATATTTCAAACCGTGGGATGCCGGCACCTATCGTCAACGGCCGTTTTGGCGGAAGAGGAGCGAGACTTTCTGACGAAAATTATTTTGTACAGGCCAATCTGAGAAAGAAACTGTTCCCAAAACTTGAAACACAGCTGAAAGCAAAATTCGCCTACGATTATACTCATTTCATGGATACGGTTCGTTCACAGTCTATTATTCATACCGATAATACCTATATCCAAAGAGAACTCTATCTTTCCTCATCCAATATCTATTCTATCACCCCCAATTGGGATGTGAGTCTGAGTGGAGATTTTCAATACAATAATCTTGATGCTAATCTTGATAACTTTTCTTATCCTACGCGATACACAACATTGGTGGCATTGGCAACAACCTATCAGTGGAACAGGTTCAAAATTCTGGGAAGCCTTTTAGGAACTTTTACGTTTGAAGAAGTAAGAAAAAACAAAAGACCAGGAGACAGCAGAGAATGGACACCTGCTGTATTTATGAGTTACCAGCCTGAGATCATTCCTGAGCTTACGCTTAGAGCTTTCTATAAACGAATTTTCAGACTTCCGACTTTCAATGATTTATATTATACCAATATCGGAAATACCTATCTGAAACCGGAATTTACCAATCAGTATGACGTAGGATTTACTTATCAGAAGAATTATACCAACCATTTCTTTAAAACCTTTTATGCTAAAGTAGATGGTTACTACAACAAAGTACAGGATAAAATTGTAGCGGCCCCTAACGGAAGTATGTTCCGCTGGCTGATGATGAATCTTGGAATGGTTGAAATTATTGGAGCGGATGTAAATATTCAGGCCGAAATGCAATTAGGAAAGGTAAAGTTAAGACCATTGCTTTCTTACACATATCAAAGTGCAAGAGATATAAGTGATCCGGAAGATACCTTTTATCGTAATCAGATTCCTTATACCCCATGGCATAGCGGATCATTCAGTTTGATGGCAGATTATAAAGACTGGAGTTTCAATTACAGTGCGATGTATGTAGGAGAAAGATATGATGTGAATCAGGACAATATTCAATACAATTATGTACAGCCCTGGTACACTCACGATCTGTCTGTTCAGAAAAAATTCAATTGGGCGAATCACCAATTTAAAGTGAGCTTTGAAATGAATAATATTTTCAATCAATATTATGATGTTGTCATCAATTATCCGATGCCTGGAAGAAATTTTAAACTTATTCTAAACTTCACCTTATGAGAAAACTAAACTTTTATTTTTTATTTCTGGTATTAGCTTTTCTTACTTCATGCCGTACAGATGATATTATTGTTCGTCAGGAAGTGGTAGAAGGACTTCCTTCAGAAAATACAGCAATAAAAGGTTTTTACATGCTGAATGAAGGGAATATGGGAAGCAATAAATGTACGCTGGATTTTTTTGATTATACCAAAGGAACCTATTACCGGAATATTTATGCTGAAATCAATCCGAATGTGGTAAAAGAGCTGGGAGATGTAGGAAATGATATCAAAGTCTATGGAAGCAAACTCTATATCATTGTGAATGTTTCCAATAAAATTGAAGTGCTGGATGCTAAAACAGCTAAACGTATTACTTCCATTCCCCTGCAAAACTGCAGATATCTGGCCTTCAAAGACGGGAAAGCTTATGCGAGCAGCTATGCAGGACCTGTAGCCATTAACCCCAAAGCACCAAAAGGAAAAGTAGTGGAAATTGATACCACTTCTCTTTCTATTCAACGTGAGGTGGTGGTGGGATATCAGCCGGAAGAAATGGAAATTGTAGGCAATAAGTTATTTGTTGCCAATTCCGGAGGATACAAAGCTCCCGATTATGACAATACGGTTTCTGTAATTGACCTGAATACTTTTACGGAAATCCAAAAACTAAATGTTGCCATCAATCTTCACCACATTAAAAAGGACAATTATGGTGATCTGTATGTAAGCTCAAGAGGAGATTATTATAATGTTCCTTCAAGCCTTTATTTAATTGATGCGGCCACAGGAACTGTTAAAAAAGATTTTCACCTCTCAGTCAGTGAGATGACAATCGTTAATGATAAACTCTATTTCTACGGAAATGAATTCAACTACAATACCCACAGTTATAAAAAAACATTTGGAATCATTGATGTGAAAACAGAAGAGATTATTGCCAACAAAATCTTTGACAAAGAATACGAAACCGCTATTAAAACACCTTACGGCATAGCAGTAAACCCCATTACAGAAGATATCTACATTACAGATGCCAGAAATTATGTATCCATGGGATTTGTGTATTGCTTTGATAAAAACGGACACTTCAAGTGGAAAACGGAGGGAGGAAATATTCCTGCCCACTTTGCTTTTTTATACAAATAATCAAACTTTAAAAAATGAACAGAAATACCTTTACCTATTTAAAAATCGGATTTTTATCAGTTTTCCTCGTAGGAGTGATAGCCTGTAAACATGATGATGAAGATGAATTTACATTTAATGGTCTTGATGATTCCTATTCCATTGACCGTTTTAAAGTTTTGAGTATTCCTACCCATGCATCAGGATCGGTTACATGGAGCATTAATGATTCTATCATTTCTCAAAATTCAGAACTTGAATTTATCAGTCCGAACGCAGATGCCTATCCTCTGACTTTGAAGATCAACAATAAAGGGAAGGAGCAGATTTATCATTCTAAAATAATCGTTACCAAAGAAAAAACACCTTATAGTAAATATATTTCCAAAGTATTAGAGTTCCGCCCTGCTGTAGGACAGTTCATGAATGAAATTCCGGAATATATACCTGGAAATACTGCTGCAAATATGCTTCAGAAAGCAAATGAATCATTGGTGGGAGGGAATTCTACGATGATCAGCCTTGGAGGATATGGCGGTTATGTCGTTTTCGGTTTTGATCATACAATTCCCAATCTGAATGGTCGAGATTTTAAAGTGCTTGGAAATGCATTCTTTGGAAATGATGCTAATGATCAGCGTTCAGGATCTTGTGAGCCGGGAATTATTATGGTGGCCTACGACAAAAATAAAAATGGGAAACCCGATAATGATGAGTGGTACGAAATTGCAGGCAGCGAATATTTCAAAAATACAACGGTAAAAGATTATAGCATAACGTACCATAAGCCTAATGAAAATAAGGTTCCTGTACCCGGCACCGAATTCTGGCAGACTGATGTAGAATATATCAAGTGGAATGATAATCTGGGAAATCAGGGATTTAAAACAAAAAATACATTTCATGCACAAAGCTATTATCCTTTGTGGTTTACAGATCCTTCTTACAGTTTTTCGGGAACCAGACTGGCGAATAACTTCTTCGATCAGAGCGGTGATGGATCCTATTGGGTAGGAAAATCATATGAATTCGGATATGCAGATAATGCTCCGAATACTGATGATGCCTCCAATATTGATATTTCCTGGGCGGTAGACAGAAGCGGAAAATATGTGAAACTTCCGGGAGTCGATTTTATGAAAATATACACAGGAGTTAATCAGGAAGCTGGCTGGCTGGGAGAAGTTTCCACAGAAGTGGCAGGAGCCTACGATTTACACTTCAAATAATAAGTCAATAATACAATCTATTTAAATTAATAAAAAATGAAAAAGTTTTATCTTTTTATGATGCTTTTTCTGTTTGCATGCTTATCAAATGCACAGATAAAAGTTCAGGGTGTACCCAGAAATGATATTTCAGGGATCAGCAAGCTTAATACCACTACAATCAGTTTTTCTGATATTCAGTATTGGGTAGGATCAGGCACCAACCAGGCTGCTTTTGTAGTACAATGGAACGATGGCAAAAACCCTGATGCTATGGTTTGGGGATTCAAATGGAACGGAAATGCTACAGGTGAAGATATGCTGAAAGCTATTGCTAAAGCAGACCACAGATTATATACACTGCTTTATCAGGGAACGCAGTTTGGATCCGCTGTTGGAGGAATAGGGTTTGACCTGAATGGGCAGAATACCAATGCACTGATCAAAAGCGGAAATGCCACTTATCCACTATATCCTGTGAATGGCTTTGTGAATACTACAGCTTATGATTTTGACAGCTATACGATTGTAGATGCTGCTAATGATCACTGGCAGTCAGGCTGGACCGTGAACGGATACTGGGCATATTGGGTAAAGAACCCTGCGGATGCTGATTTTGGATATTCTAGTGTGGGAGCTTCTTCACGTGTTTTGGAAAACGGTTCATGGGATGTTTGGAATTTTAATGTAGGATTTAATGAAACTCCTATTTCCTCTACCATCACTCCGGTTTCTCCTTATGTGGCTTCCAATAACTTTACCAATGGATATTTCATGGTGAATGAAGAGTGGTTTGGCCATACCAATGGTTCTGTGAACTTCATTGACAATAACGGACAGATCAACTACCGTGTGTACAGCAATGCAAATAATAATCAGGCTTTCGGTGCCACTACGCAATACGGAACAATCTACGGAGATAAGTTCTATTTCATATCAAAGCAGGCCGCTGATGGAGGAGATACTCAATATACTCCGGGGGGTAGACTGGTTGTAGCCAATGCACAGACCATGCAGAAAATTGCCGGATTCAATAACATCGGAGGAGGTGACGGAAGATCATTTGTAGGAGTAAACGAACATAAAGGGTATATCGGTACTTCTACCGGAATTGTTACTTTCAATATTGATAATTTACAGGTAGGTTCTTTAATTACCGGAACGGGTGGAACAGGACAAATTGGAAATATGATCCGTACTTCACAATATGTATTTGCGGTGAAACAAGGAGTAGGGATTTTGGTCATAAATCCTAATACAGATACCATAGTGAGTACTATTGCCGGAGGTTTCTATTCTGTGGCTCAGGCTAAAGACGGAAGTGTTTGGGGAATTCAGGATCAGAAGCTGATCAGCATCAATCCTACTACTTTTGCAACACAGGTTTACAACATCCCAACAACAAAATATATCGGAGACTGGGGAGCATGGAATGCAGGTAAATTTTCAGCAAGTAACAAAGAAAATGCTTTATACTGGATCAATTCAATCAGCAGCTGGAGTTCAGGAACACAGATTGTAAGATTCGATGTTACTACAAAAACATTTAACGAAAATTTTGCTGCAATCCCGGGACAGACAGGACAGTTTAAGCAAATTCCTTACGGTGCGGCGCTTCGTGTAAATCCTATTACCGGAGAACTGGTTCTGAATACAACGGAAAGCGGATATGGAGCTCATTATCAGAAAAACTGGATTCATACCTATGATATGACCGGAGCTCTTATCAATACAAAAACACTGAACGATTATTATTGGTTCCCTGCATTGACAGTATTTACCAACAATTCCGTTCCTGTTGTGAGCAACGTTTTACCTTCACAGATTACAGCTGGGAATACCACAACTGTTGATCTGAAATCAATAGTTTCTGATGCGGATAACATGGCGGTATCTGTGGTAAAAACTATAAAATCAAATAGTAATCCAACGGTCGTTTCAGCTGCTATTAACAATAGTGATGAATTGGTTCTGACGCCGCTTGTTTCGGGGACATCTGATATCGTGATCAGCTTTAACTCAAATGGTAAGCTGGTAGAAAAGACAATTACGGTAAACAGTACCACATCAACTTTAGCTACAGCTGAGGTGAAAAAACTGGAATTCAGTATTTACCCGAATCCGGTAACTGATATTCTTATGATTAAAACTCAGGAGAAAATTCAGAATGTTTCAATGTATGATGCTTCAGGCAGAGTAGTGAATGCACCACTGAATAACGGACAGATCAATGTAAGTTCGCTTCCAAAAGGCATTTATATTTTGAAAGCCGTGACAGATAAAGCTGTATATCAGCAAAAAGTAATCAAAAACTAATAGTATTTTAGTTCGTAATCTTGTTAATAAAACCCCTGATCAGTTTTGATCAGGGGTTTTTATTTATCATTCAACATCATTATCATTATGAACCGGATATGATTCTATATTGGATATAAAAAACCCGGCAAGCTTGAAAAGCTTGCCGGGTTCGATTTGTTATGTATTTTTTTATTTAACGATCACTTTTTTAGAATATGTTTTTCCCTCTTTAGTGGTAATATTCATGATGTATACTCCTTGTGGCTGTTTTGTTTCAAATGTATTTGATGTCAGCTTAGAGCGGAATACTTCTTTTCCTGATGTATTCGTTAGAGTAACCTCTGAACCTTCAGCAGAAACATTTTTGTCAAGAGTGAATTGCCCGTTCTGGCTGTGAGCCATGAAATTGATGAATGGATCTTTGTACTGATAAGCATAATATACTCTAAGCTCACCACCAATATTCAATAATCCTGAATTTACATTGATTTTGATACGGTCAAAAGGAATGTTCATGTTAAGTTCAATTTCAGCTTTGCTCGGATCTCCGGCTCCAAGGTTGATCAGAGTACTGGTAAGACTTTGGTAATCGTTGTTGGAAACATCTCCGTTAAATGTTTCAATGGTTACACCTCCCAATACCTGAGCAGATAATGGAGTCCCATTGGAACCAATTCCAACCACAAGCTTATTGGTGTTGTTCGCGATATTAGTCGTTGGGAAGATCAATGTCTGTTCCGTTCTTGCCAAAAGACCTACTGAAACCTGAATGGTGGAGTAATCACTTTCGTTACTTCCTAACGCATTTTGAGGATTCAATACACCACAGCCTAAGCATACTCCTAGTACCTGATTGGTTTGGCTGCTTGCATAGGTTTTTACAATCTGTGCAAAAGACATTGTGCTTGTTAAAAATAGGAACGATGCCAAAACTGCAGCTTTCATCGTGCGTTGGCTAAGTAATAAATAAGTTTTCATATGTTGAAAAATTTTGGGTTTTAGCTTTTTGTAAATTTATAAATAAAATGATTATGTTGCTTATTTTATTTCATATTTCTGTGATTTGTTAATGATTTGTTGATATTTATGGTTGTGAATTTGTTTTTATTTAATGATTGATGTTTTTGTATTTCTCTGAAAATGAAGACAAAAAATACGACAGACCTAAAAAGACTGCCGTATTTATTTATCGCTTATTGAATTATTTAATTACAATTTTTCTGGAGTATGTTTTCCCTTCTTTGGTTTTTACATTCATGATATAAACACCTTCTGATTGTTTGGATTCAAATGTGTTTGATTTCAATTGGGAACGGAACACTTCTTTTCCTGATGTATTATATAGAGTGACCTCAGAGCCTTCCAAAGCTACGTTTCCTCCAAGAGTTACCTGTCCGTTTAAGCTGTGAGCCAAAATGTTTGCCAATGGATCCTGGTAAGCATAATAAATTCTGAATCCGCCGCCAAGGCTTAATACACCTCCTGTTAAGCCTATTCTTATCCCGTCATAAGGTTTTGCCGGTTTGAATTCTACGGTACCTCTGTTCGGCGTGGCTCCCAGTTTAAGAAGGCTGACATCAATGGTTCTGTGGTCTTCATTAGAAGTTCCCCCGTTCATTGTTTCAAGAGTTACTCCGCTTAATAGTTGTACAGATAAAGGAATATTGTCTGTACCGATTCCTACAACCAACCTTGTGTCTGATCTTAGGTCAGGGAAAATCAGTGTCTGCTGAATTCCTCCCAATAGTGCTGTTCCCAATACCATTGTTGAATAATCGTCTTCGTTATATCCTACAGCGTTAAGTGGGTTATCTATACGACATCCCAGGCAGGCTACTCCGAATACACCCGAACTTTGGGCATGGGCGTAAATTCTGTTTTGTGCAAAAGACATTGTGCTGGCTGAAAATAGAAATAAAGCCATCAGCCCGGCTTTGAAAGAGAATGGATTCCCCGAAAGTAAATTGAATTTCATGTTATATATTTTAAAATGAATAGTTTTATTCAAATTTAAGGATTAGTGGAATAATGAGAAAGCAATATTTCCATTATTGGTGATATTTTTAATGAAATTTAATATGACTGTAGAGTAGAGTATAAACAGTTTGGTAAATGAGAAGCGCAATCCAGGAAAAGGATTGTTTTCATCCGGCAGTAATCCGTATAATCAATTGGTGAGAATGCTTAAAACGTTGGTGTTTTTGGAAAAGAAGTACCGGAATGTCATGTATAGAAACGAAAAAAGGACTTTCGAAAAAGTCCTTTTGTAGCCCGTAGGGGAATCGAACCCCTCTTACCAGAATGAAAATCTGAGGTCCTAACCGATAGACGAACGGGCCCTCTATCTTCCATTACCGAAGTAATGTGTTAGTTTTTGTTTTTATAAGTATCAACTCTTATTGTAGCCCGTAGGGGAATCGAACCCCTCTTACCAGAATGAAAATCTGAGGTCCTAACCGATAGACGAACGGGCCGGTTAGATGTATTTTATTATAGCTTTTTCTACTGTGACCTTTATAAAACCACCATTGTTATAGTGGTCTTATAAGATCTAAGTAGCCCGTAGGGGAATCGAACCCCTCTTACCAGAATGAAAATCTGAGGTCCTAACCGATAGACGAACGGGCCAGCTATATTTTTACGCTAATTTATTAACGTGCTTTGTCAATTTGCTTTTCAAGTTAGCTGCTTTGTTCTTATGGATAATATTTTTCTTAGCTAATTTATCCAATAAAGCGATAACTTTTGGCAGTTGTTCTGTAGCAGCAGCTTTGTTCTCTTCATTTCTTAAAGCTTTTAAAGCTGTTCTAGCAGTCTTGTGGTAATATCTGTTACGAAGTCTTCTAGTTTCGTTTTGTCTGATTCTTTTTAGTGCTGATTTATGATTTGCCATATCGTTTAAATGTGAGTGCAAAACTATAAACTTTTTTTAAAACTACCAAATTTATTTTCAAAAATTTTAATTTTCTTCTGAAAGGTACTTTCTAAGTTTATTTATTGCTTGTTCTATTTTTAAATTTTCTTGTTCTTTTTCTAATTTTTTGATCGTATTTCCTAGCATGATCAGTGCATTATTCCATTCTCCAGTGGTGTTGGTGAAAGTAAGTTCGTCAATTGTTACTTCAAAAGCAACCCTTTCTCCAGTCCTGTAAAGTCTGAAACTGATTTTATCATCTCTGCCTGTAATCCCGCCTTCATTGATTTGTAAATCATAACTTTTTGGGTTAGAGTGGATTTTCTTAAAAAGCAATTTCGCTTCTTGTATTTTTAAATCCGGCATGATATAAAATTTGATAGTCTGTAGAAAACTACAAACAATGATTTATCAATAATATTTTTCATCAGTGTTAGCATATTTGGGTGACCAACTATGGCTAAAATTTTTGCAAATATAATGCTTTTGTAACATATAAAATAAGCGGAATGCTTTTTTCAAATAAAAGTAACCCCCTTTTTAATATAATGACAGTAATTACCAGAGTGTCAGTATGCTAAAATTTTGTCCCTTTTCATTGATAATATAATCACAAAACTTGAAAGGCGCTCAAAGCTGTTAAAATTTTAAAAATAAGAACAGAAGAGCCCATAAAAAAACCTTTAACTGATCAGCTAAAGGTTTATAAGTTGTAGCCTATAGGGGAATCGAACCCCTGTTGCAAGAATGAAAATCTTGAGTCCTGACCACTAGACGAATAGGCCAAATTTTGAGGTTGCAAAAGTAATCATTAACTTCTGAACTTCAAAATTTTTTTTTTAAATTATTTGTAGACTTTCTGTATCACGGTATTTTTGACACCTTTAGCTTCAAGTTCTTTTTGAAGTTTTACAGCATCTTCTAAGGTGTATACTTTTCCATACGTGTAATAAAATATACCACTGTCCTTATTTCGCTCCACATCTTTTAAATTTTGAAGGATATAAGAATTGCCATTAAGTTTATCACCGGAATACACTTCTATCGTATAATATCCCATGCTGATTCTCTGGTTAGGCATAAATCCTACTGCAAAAGCATTTCTGAAGCCTGCATCCTTAGCTGTTTTAAGATTGATGTCTTTCACGGAAGCCATATTGGTTACAGCATAATAGTACTTATATTGTCCGTTTTCCTTAAGGGTAAGAATATAGTTCAGTCCTTTCAGTGCAGGATCATTTTCATTGTATTTAGTAGGTGAACTCATTAAGAGAATTCTGAAATCATTTTTCAAAGGAACTTCTGCCGGCTTTTCAGGTTCAGGTTTTCTGACAGCAATAGAACCACCGGATTTTCTGTCAACAGCTTTTTTATAATCAATAATAGCATTGTAGATACTTTCCGCAATTTCAGTCTGTCCTTTGTCTGAAGCAATGTAGTGGCTTTCCTCAGGATGATTGATGAACCCTGTTTCTATCAGTACAGAAGGCATGGCATTCATACGGAGAACGTGAAGGTTCTTCTGGAATACACCTCTTGAAGACCTTTTATCTTTATTCACAAAGTTATCTTCTACCAATCCTCCTAAAAGAAGACTTGATTCCAGATATTTACTTTGTTGAAGCTTCAGGGCAATTAATGATTCTGGTGAATCCGGATTATACGATCCGAATGTCTGCTTATCTTTTTCATCCAGAAAAATCACGTCATTTTCTCTTTTAGCAACCTCAAGGTTTTCATTATTCTGGTTAGGTCCCTGTACATATGTTTCAGTACCATATGCTGTAGGTCTTTGGGAAGAATTACAGTGAATAGATACAAAAAGATCTGCCTTGCTCCTGTTGGCCAGATTGGTTCTGTCCGACAGAGAAGGATATTCGTCAATTTTTCGGGTATATATTACTTTGAAGTCTCTGTTTTTCTCTAACATTGCCCCTACTTTTAACGTAATGGCAAGTGTAATGTCTTTTTCTGCGACTCTTCCAATGTCAGAATAAGTCCTGTTGGCTCCATGATCACTTCCTCCGTGACCCGCATCCAGAACGATAGTAAACTTCTTTTGGGAGAAAACAAAGTTGCTGGTTAGGATAAGGAGAAATGATAAAATTATTTTAAAATTTTGTTTGTGCATCTTACAGTTATAAAAATTATATTAATTTTGAGCCTTAATTATATAGTATAAAATTGGCCAAAACCGTCTTCAAAAATATATTACAAATTTTAATTATCCTAATTTTTAACAATTTTTTAGCACAGAAAACTCCTGAAAAATTGCCTAAAAATGCGGTTAATGATACTATTTCCAAAAAGGATACCATAGTTGTAAAAAAAGAATCTTTAAATGATGTTCTTCGTACCAAAGCGGATGATCAGAGAAGAGATGTCCCGAAAAAAATGACATTCCTGAATAAAAATGCTCAGGTAAAATATCAGGATATGCAGATTGATGCAGACTATATCTCTATTGATGATAATAAAAGTCTGATCTATGCCAGAGGAAAACAGGACTCTTTAGGGAAGATTATTGAACCTGTAATTACCACGCAGGCAGGAAAAAAATACGAAACCAACGAATTCAGCTATAATACAAAAACGAAACAGGCCATTGCTTTCAATGCAAGAACAGAAGAAAGTGAAGGGGTAATTATAGCTCAGAAAACAAAAAAATATAATGATTCCGTATTCGCGATGAGAAAAGCGGATTATACAACGGATGATTATTTTATTAAGAAAAAAGATACGGCAGCGGATTATTTTATGAGAGCTTATAATATTAAGCTGATTAAAACCAAGAATAAATCCCAGATCGTTACAGGTCCTATTCAAATGTTTATTGAGCAGGTTCCTACACCGCTTTATCTTCCTTTTGCCATTTTGCCGTTCTCAGATAAAAGAGCAGCGGGTATCCTGATCCCAAGTTTCGGGGAAAGGGAAGATGTAGGTTTCTTCCTGAATGGAATAGGATATTACCAACCCATTGGAGAGCACTTTGATCTTAAAGTTTTAGCTGATATTTATACAAAAGGAAGCTGGAACTTACGGCCTCAGGTGAACTACCAGAAGAAATACCGTTACTCCGGAAACTTTACGGCAGATATCGGGACTATGGTAAGAGGAATTAAAGGACTGGATGATTATTCCAAAAACAGTACCTACAGAATAAACTGGACGCATTCTCAGGATTCTAAAGCCAATCCTTTCCTTACATTCAGTGCTTCGGTAGATATTGTAAGTACCAAGTTCTATAACAATCCGCTTAATAACAACTACATTTTCAACCAGAATGTATTGAATACCCAGCAGAACTCTACGGTAACCCTTACCAAGAGATTCCTGAAACTTCCGATGACAATTACAGGAACAGCTTCTTATTCTCAAAACTTTGCAACGGGATTGGCAGACCTTCGTCTTCCGCAAATGAACGTAGCCATCAACCAGTTTTATCTGTTTAAATCAAGAACAGGAATCAGACAGGGACTTCTTGAAAATATTACTGTAAATACCGGATTCAACCTTACCAATTTCGTAAATACTCAGGAAAATGAGCTGTTTAAAAAAGAAATGTGGGATAAGATGCAGACAGGGCTTAAAAATAACATCGCTTTAGCAACCAATACAACATTGGCGAAATATTTCACTTTCAGTTTAAGTGCCAATATCGACAATGCTTTGACAACAAAGACGCTGAACAGATTTTATGATCCCGTAAAAAACGTAACAGTGGATGAGATCAATAAAAACTTTACAGGATATTCTACCTTCTCTACTTCTGCCAGTCTTCAGACGACCCTTTTCGGAATGATGAAATTCAAAAAAGGATCTACAGTGGAAGCGGTGAGACATATGATGACTCCGAGTGTGAGCTTTACTTATTCACCGGACTTTTCAAGTCCTAACTTCGGATATTACAAAAATTATTACAATGCCAACGGAGCACTGACCCCTTATTCTATTTTTGAAAAAGGAATCATTGGAAGCCCGTCAAGTGGTATGCAGGGAGCTTTAGGTTTTAATATCGGTAATAATATCGAGATGAAAGTAAAGTCTAAGAGCGATTCTACAGGAGTGAAAAAAATCAAAATTTTTGAATCTTTAAACTTTGCAGGAAGCTACAACTTTGCTGCTAAAGACCATCCTTGGTCCGTATTTTCAATCAACGGACAGTCTTCTTTCTTCAACAATAAACTTACGGTAAATACCAGTCTGGCACTGGAACCTTATAAAATTGATTTCTCATCAGGACAGGATACAGGAATAAGAACAGAACAGTTCGGACACTTCAGTGTACAGGGATTCAACGTTCAGTTGTCTTATCCTTTAAGCAGCGAAATTTTTGGAGAGAAGAAAGATTATGCGAAGAAGTATTCGTCGAAAGGAGAAGTCAGAAATGAAAATTATTATTTTGATGATGATCATTATGCTCACTTTGATCAGGCATGGACTCTGAATATTAGTGCTAATTATGCCTACTCAAAAGGATTAAGCAGGTTTGGTAATAAAATTGCTTCTTTAGGTTTGGATGGTAGTATTAAACTTACCCCTTACTGGAATATCAACGGAAGTACGCATTATGATATGGTGACTAAAGAATTGGCGTACACAAGAATTGGTTTTTCAAGAGATCAACGAAGTTTTACCATCAATTTCAACTGGGTTCCTTTCGGACAGTATAAAGTATATGACTTCTTTATCGGGATCAAAGCCAACATCTTAAGTGATGCATTGAAGTACAAAGACAGAAGCTTTACCCAGCCTAATGCACCTTTCTAATATCAGATTGGCATTTGAGAATATAAATTTTATATTTGCAAGCAAAATAAATTCTAATGAAGTCACTGCTAACGAGATTTTCTTTTTAATGAATACCGTAGATGTGACTACTTATAACTTTAGAAAAAATAATATCCACATATGAAACAAATAATCAACACAGTTAATGCACCTGCAGCTATCGGACCTTATTCACAAGCTAATATGGCAAATGGAGTTTTATATATCTCCGGACAGATTCCTGTAGATCCTGCAACTGGTAAATTGGTAGAAGGAATTGAAAAGGAAACGCACCAGGTAATGAAAAACCTTGAAGCGATCCTTACTGAAGCCGGTATGACTTTTAAAAATGTTGTAAAAGCTACCATCTTCCTTAAGAGTATGGATGATTTTGCTGTAATGAATGATATTTATGCTTCTTACTTAGATTCAGAAAGCTACCCGGCACGTGAAACTGTACAGGTTTCTTGCCTGCCTAAAAATGTGGATATCGAAATTTCTATGATTGCACATCAGGATTAATGAATTTTATAAGAAATACAATTGCGGTTCTGGTAGGTCTTGGTATTGCAGGACTTATTATTACTCTTGGTATAAGAGTGTTTCCGCAATGGATAACTTTTGAGGCTTTTGCTCCGTTTGAGCACTGGCAAAGGTTTCTTTTCAGCATGAAAGATGATAAGGCATTTTTCGGCTTCCTGTTGTTTATTTCCGGACTAGGAACTACCATTGGAGGAGTGGCAACAGCTATTATCGTAAAATATGCTAAAGTAGCCTATGCTATTCTGATCGGATTTATTATGCTCTTTATCGCAATGCTGGATGTTATTATTTTTCCTTATCATCCTACATTTTATAAGATTTCTATTTTCCTTACATTCTTTCCGTTTTCCTGGATTGGAGGTAAGATTGTAGAAGTTATCTATGAGCGGAACAGGAAGAAAGTAATTTCTGAAAAAATGAATAAGCCTAAATAAAATATAAAAAACGCTGCAGATTTCTGCAGCGTTTTTTTGTTGATATGAAAACCAATTTGTTTTCTGATTAAGGCATTTTAAATCCTTTCGTATAAATTCTTCCGTAGTCATCCACAAATTTCACCTGTACATTCCCCTGATATTTCTCCAGGGTCTTTTCTACATCTTTCTGTGAATTTACTGGTTTGCCGTTTACTTCAATGATGATATAATTGTCAACGATTCCGATTTTAGCCATTTCGCTGCCTTCAGATACGTTTTTCGCTACAACACCACTGTTCAGTCCATATTCTGTTTTGAAACGTTCTGTAAGGGGATCAAATTCAGCTCCGATTTTTTCAGTCACACTAAGGTCGGCTTTCGTTCTGGTAGAAGTTCCTCCTTTCTGGTCTCTAAGAGTTACAGAAGTAGTTCCTTCTTTACCATTTCTTACATAAGTCACCTGTACTTTATCTCCGGGACGCTTGCTTCCGATGGACATTGAAAGGTCAGCAAAATCTGTAATGTCGTAGTTGTCTACTTTGGTAATTACATCTCCTTTTTTCAATCCTGCATCTTCAGCACCACTGTTTTCCCCAAATCCTGTAATATAGATTCCTGAACCTACTTTTAGCGTTGTTTTAAACTGTTTGTTATATGAAGTTACCAATTGATCATTTGAAAGATCTAAAGACTGAACTCCAAGGAATCCTCTCTGTACAATTCCGAATTTCTTGATATCCTCAACAATTTTTCTTGCCAGATTGGCAGGGACAGCAAATCCGTATCCCTGGTAATATCCTGTAGTAGACTGAATCGCAGAGTTGATCCCGATAAGCTCTCCATTCGTATTCACCAAAGCTCCTCCTGAGTTACCCGGGTTGATGGCCGCATCCGTTTGAATGAAACTTTCAATAGGATTCGTTGCTTTTCCCTGACTTCCTAGAATTCCGATACCTCTTCCTTTAGCAGAAACAATACCAGCGGTTACGGTAGAATTTAATCCCAATGGATTTCCTACTGCCAGTACCCATTGTCCTACATCAATATTGTCTGAATTTGCAAAATTTAAATAAGGAAGACCTTTTTCTTCAATCTTTAATAAAGAGATATCCGTATTAGGGTCTGTTCCCACCAATGTTGCAATATATGATTTCTTGTTGCTCAACACTACTTCCAGCTTATTGGCACCTGCTACAACGTGGTTGTTGGAAATGATATAACCGTCCGGAGAGATGATTACACCAGAACCCATTCCTGATGGCATATTTTCAGGAGCCTGCTGTTGCTTCTGTCTTTGCTGGCCTCTTCCTCCGAAAGGATCTCCGAAGAAAAAGTCGAATAAGTCCTGTTCTGAAGCCCTGCTTGCTGTTCTGCTCTGGTAATTTTTAATGGTAACTACAGCGGGAACGGTTGTTTTCGCTGCTTTTACAAAATCATCACCTACAGCTCCTGTATTCATTCCTGCGAATGAAGTATTAGGTGCAGCGGTTGTAAAGTAAGATTGATCTCCATTGCTGGAGTTGTGTCCGAAATATTGTAAACCTCCAACGGTAGTAGCTCCGGAAATGACTCCAACTACTGCAAATGGTAATAGTTTTTTTAAAGTACTCTTCATTGTATATCTTTCTTGTTTATTAATTAATTTCTTTTTTATGTTTTTGAGTAAACAAATTTAATGTTAAATAAGTAAGCAATTAGTATGCTATGTTTCAATTTTAACTAAAATTTAACGGCTATTATATCAATTTGTGTCTTATGTCATAATTGTTAATGCCAGAGTTAACAAAACTTAAAAAAAAATTAAAGAATAATATGACATAATGATGGCTAAAGTCTGCTGTTTTTTTACTCTTTTATTACAAATTGTTTGCTTCTGATCACTGATTGTTCACAACTCGTGATTTCTGTCATTAATATACTTAATTCTAAAATTCTTATCTTTGCAAAAATTTTATTCTCACTTAAAACGTTTATAGCATGCAACTGTATAACACCTTAAGCGCAGAAGAAAGAGCTCAACTTATTGATGAAGCCGGTAAAGACCGTCTTACTTTGTCTTTCTATGCGTATGCCAAAATCGAAGACCCCAAAAAATTTCGCGACGAATTATTTATAGCCTGGAATGCCCTTGATGCGCTTGGCCGTATTTATGTTGCTACGGAAGGCATCAATGCTCAGATGAGTGTTCCTGCAGATCAGTTTGAGGCTTTTCGAGATACGCTGGAAGTGTATGACTTCATGAAAGGAATCCGTTTGAACGTAGCGGTAGACCAGGACAATTACTCTTTTTTAAAATTAACCATAAAAGTCAGAAACAAAATTGTTGCTGACGGTTTGAATGATGAGACTTTTGATGTTACCAATAAAGGTATTCACTTAAAAGCTCAGGAATTCAACGATCTCCTTGAAGATCCCAATACGATCGTAGTAGACTTCAGAAATCACTACGAAAGTGAAGTAGGACATTTCGAAGGAGCTATTACTCCGGATGTGGAAAACTTCAGAGAAAGTTTACCGATTATCAACGAGCAGTTACAGGATTTTAAAGAAGATAAAAATCTGTTGATGTACTGTACCGGAGGAATCCGTTGTGAAAAAGCCAGTGCTTACTTCAAACACCAAGGGTTTAAAAATGTTTATCAGTTAGAAGGCGGAATTATTGAATATACCCGCCAGATCAAAGAAGAAGGAATAGAAAGTAAGTTTATCGGTAAAAACTTTGTATTTGACCACCGTTTGGGAGAAAGGATTACTGATGATATCATTGCCCAGTGCCACCAGTGTGGAAAACCTTGTGATAATCATACCAACTGTGCGAATGATGCTTGCCACCTATTGTTTATCCAGTGTGATGACTGTAAAGCAGCCATGGAAAACTGCTGTTCTACAGAATGTCTGGATACGGTGCATTTACCTTGGGATGAGCAGCTAAAATTAAGAAAAGGACTGCAGGTTGGAAACAAAGTATTCAGAAAAGGAAAATCGGATGCTTTGAAATTCAAAAATTCAGGGGATTTAACTGATAAGCCTTTAGCGAAAGCTGAAACGAAAAATATCCGTCAAAAGATTGCTGTTAAAAAAGAATTGATCGGGAAGGCGGAACATTACTTCTCAAAATCAAAAATTGCACAATTTTTAATTGAACATAAAGATCTGTCAGTAGGAGATAAAGTATTAATTTCCGGTCCTACAACTGGTGAGCAGGAAGTTACTATTACTGAAATCTATGCGAACGGAGGTCCTTGTGAAACGGCAAATATTGGAGATCAGATTACCTTCGAGCTTCCATTTAGAGTTCGTTTATCTGATAAACTGTACAGAATTGTGCAAAACGCATAATCCTGAATAAGCGATAAAGCTGCAAAAGCTTATCAGGTAAAAATTATTTCAGTTCAAATAACTTAATAATTATGCTAAAAGCTGAGCTTAGAAAAAAATACACTCAAAAAAGAAAAGCCTTGTCTCCTGATGAGGCTTTCTTGTTATCAGAGAATATTTTCGAAAATTTCATTCATTATTTCAATCCGAAAGAATCGGAAAAAGTACATGTTTTTGTCCCAATTCCGGTAAGAAAGGAAATTGATACTCAAATCTTCATACATTATTTTCTGGCTCATAATATCCGTGTTTATGTGCCTAAAATTGTAGGGGATCAGCTTATTAATATAGAAGTTTTTGAAGAAACGGTCTTTGAGATCAATAACTGGGGGATTTCTGAGCCTGTTTCCAATGAAGATTCCGGTGAGAATGCATTTGATTATGTGATTACCCCTTTGTTATATTGTGACCAAAAAGGAAATAGGGTAGGATATGGCAAAGGGTTTTATGATGGACTGTTTCAAAATGTATCCGCTGAGACCAAAAAAATCGGAGTCAATTATTTTGACCCCGATGAATATGTGGATGATGTCTGGGAAAATGATATTTCCCTGGACTATTTGGTTACTCCTACTAAAGTACTGTCATTCTTAAGCGGTTTGGAATAAAAATCTAAAAAGTAAAACTTAAATTCTTTTTTAAGCTTGGAAGTTGAAAGCAGGATGTATTGTGCGTTCTTTTCAAAACTTCCCAAAGACTTGTTTTTATTGTCAAAGTACTCCACATTGAACTTGGCGTAGTCTAAGGTGTCCTTTTTATAGAATTCTTTATACACATTCAGGTTGCTGACTTTTGCTGATTTTGCTTTCAGGCTGTCCAGTTCCTTCAATAACCTTTTAAACGTCAGAGAATCCGGTTTATGGAAATAACTTTCCATTTGTGAGTAAATAACCGTATCTATTTCTGTATTTCTGTTTCCACTAAGGTATAGGGTAGACAGGTCCAAAAGTTCCTGAACTTTTTGTTTAGTAATGGAATTGATTGCCTGCATGCTGTCCATTTGTACCGCAGGATAGCTTTTTTCATTGTTGCTGTTTCGTAGTTTATCGAGGTCGCTTACCTCTGAGGTTTTATTATTACAAGCAATAAATAATGTCAGAAGCACGGTGAAAATTAAAAAATTACTTATTCTTTTCATCTGTGGTAGCAATTTTAAATTTGATGGATACAATCTTACCTTTGTTATCCTTTTTCATTTCTATTACATTCAGGTTTTTCAGAGAAGTGGTAGGTGTAGTTACCAATGTGATATATTTCTGCTTATTCAGGCTTTCTATACCATACGTATCATTGTCATAAACCTGGTAGATTACAGCGTTATTACTGATCAGGTTTTCCAGCTGATTTCTTTTCTGCTTAATAAGAGCAACCTGTTCATCAGGATTTCCTCCTTTAATGTCTTTTATAGAGAAATAATAGACAGCCATCTTATAATCATCCGGTTTTAGCTCGATTTTTTCTTCTTCCGGAGCATTTTCAAGATTTCGATTTACCTCCAGAGGCTCATAGAAAGGAGCACTGATTCGCATTTTTAAATTTTTATCCTTCGTAGAATAATAAAAACACTCGCCCGGCTTTATTTTATACATCAACGGAGACTCATTTTCTTTCACTACCATTATTTCCAATGTATTGATGACGGAAACTCCTCTGTCTTTATCAATGAAACAATATTTGTAAGTTTTTGAAAAAAGTACATCCTTAAATCCTAAAAGACCGGTAATGGTAATCAAAACGGAAGTAACAAGTGCCCAGGCATTCTTTTTGAAGAAATTTTTCTTAGGCGGAACCGATGAAATTTCAATTTCATTAGTTGTTGTGTTGTTTTTTGTAACGTTTTGATTATCAGTATTTGGTTTTTGTAAATCAGTGTTTTGTGGGGTGTTTATTTCGGGTTTTTTAGGCTGAATTTCTGTTTTTGGAAGTTCAGGCGCTGCAGAAACTGTTTTTTCTAGTTCGTTGATTTCTTCTTCCTCAAGATTTTCATTTTCCAGTAATAATTCACCGGCAAAAAGATGTTGTTTTTTGAATTCATACCAAGAGTCATAACCCGTATAAATACTCAATAAATTGAGCATATCTATTCTAGGCAATTTAGTAACAGGTGAAGTTTTAAAATAGGTGTAAAATGACTTTTCACTGATGTTACCTTTTGCTTTTTTCCGCAGGTCTTCCTGGAAATATATAATATCTATACCTTTCCACTTGGAGATATCATCCTGTGAAGGGGTATATTCTTTTAAGTATTGACCCTGAACTTCCTTTTTTAGCTGTTCAAAGTGTAATAGATCTAAATCTGTCAATTTTTCAAAAAATAATTAAATTGTTGATTATCAGCTATGTTTTTTTGTAAAACTATTTTACAAAGGTATTACAATTATTTTTCATAGACAAATTTTCTAACTGCTCTACCTTTGTCTTGTTCAAATAACAGAACAGAAGAAAATTTTATAAAACAATATTAACAAAATTAAATTTAATTTATTATGAAAAAGTCATTATTCGTAGCTGCTATCGCTGCAATCTCTCTAGTTGCTTGTAAAAAAACTGAAGCTACTGCTACTGAAGGTACAACTGATTCTGCTGCTGCTACTGTAGCTGATTCTGCTGCTGTAGTTTCTGATTCAGCTGCTAAAGTTGTTGATTCTGCTGCAACTACTGCTGTAGAAGCTACTAAAGATGCTGCTGCTGCTACTACTGCTGCTGGTGCTGAAGTTGCTAAAGATGCTGCTAAAGGAGCTGCTGACGCTGCTAAAGGAGCTGCTGATGCTGCTAAAGGAGCTGCTGATGCTGCTAAAGATGCTGCTAAGAAATAATTCTAGCATACGCTTAACATAAAAGAACCGTTTCACCCAGTGAAACGGTTTTTTTGTGCCTAGTCATTGCGAGCCGAAGGCGAAGCAATCTTATATTATAAAAAGGATAAACTATTATTTATCCTTTCTTCTGTTTCAAAGACTCATAACAGGTAATAGCAACAGCATTACTCAGGTTCAAAGAATCAATACTTCCGGCCATCGGAATTAATGTGTTTTTTCCCTTTCCGATCCAGAAATCGCTTAATCCCGAATGTTCTGTACCAAATAATACTGCCGAACGTTGTCTGAAATCTCTTTTATAAAGGTCTTCAGCACTTTCATCCATGAGCGTAGTGTAGATATTGAAACTATTCTTTTGCAGGAATTCCAATGTTTCTTCATTTTCAGCCTGATATACTTCCATTCCAAAAAGACATCCTACACTGGATCTGATTACATTAGGGTTGTAGAAATCGGTTTTTCCGTCAGCAACAATCAATGCATCTACGCTAAATGCTTCACAGCTTCTTAAAATAGCACCAAGATTTCCTGGTTTTTCTACTCCTTCCACAATAATTACTGTAGAATTTTCTTTAGGAATAAATGAAGAAAGTGGCGTTTCTTTAGCATGGTAGATCCCGATAATCCCTTCAGAACTTCCTCTGTACGCTATTTTTTCATATACTTTTTCACTTACATAATGAATTTTTCCACCGGGAAGGGTTCCTTTAAAAATATTTTCACAGATAAAGAACTCCATCGGTTCAAAATCATACTGCATGGCTCTTTCATTTTCCTGTTGGCCTTCTACTACAAAAACTTTTGATTTTTTACGAAACCTGTTGTCAGTAAGGAGCTTAGTGACATTTTTTATTTTATCGTTTTGAAAACTTTCTATCAACATTCCGCAAAATTATGCAAAATTTATGATTGAACTTCCCTGGTTTTCATAAAAAGCCTTTTCCATTTAACTTCAAATGGAATTTATTTTTCTTTTTAAACAAAACTTAAATCTGAACTTTCTGTGGTAAACTACTTCTTTATGAGGTTTAGCTGTCTGACGGTTCAATAAGATTACTGTTATCGATAAGACTCTGAGGCAGCTCTTTTTTGTTTTTGATTCCTAATGACTTCAGCTTTTGAGTTTGGGTAATGAGATTGTCATTTCCGGTGTGAAGTTGTTTGTAGGCATCATTATATACATTCTTTGCCTGATCCAGATTTCGCCCTACTTTTTCCAGATTTTCCACAAAACCTACAAATTTGTCATACAGTCTTGCTCCGCGATCAGCAATTTCTATAGAATTTCTATTCTGATATTCACGTTTCCAAAGATCAGCGATCAGTTTAAGAGAAGTAATCAGATTGCTTGGATTAAGCAGAAGTATTCTTTTTTCATAAGCATAGTTCCATAGATTATGATCAGCCTGCATGGCTGCAATATAAGCTGGTTCACTAGGAATAAACATCATGACGAAATCCATAGACTTGTCGTAGTCGTCATAAGCTTTTTGACTTAGCTGTGAAATGTGGTTTTTGATAGATCCAAGATGCTGGCTTAGCTTTATGGCATACACGTCCGGATCGGTTTCGTCTACCAAATCTGTAAAGGCAGTCAGGGATACTTTGGAATCGATGATGACATTTCTTTCATCCGGATATTTTATCACTGCATCGGGGCGCATTTTTTTTCCGGAGAATTCGGAGAATAAAGCGTTGTTGTCTTCATCACGTAGCTCATGTTCCAGAAAATATTCTCTTCCTTTTACCAGCCCGGATTTTTCAAGAATGCTTTCAAGGATCATCTCACCCCAATTTCCCTGAGTTTTGCTTTCTCCTTTCAGAGCTCTGGTCAGTTTTTTGGCATCATCAGAAATCTGTTGGTTCAGCTCTGCCAGTTCCTTTACTTTTTCTGCGAGGGAGAAACGTTCTTTATTTTCCTTTTCGTAGGCCTCGTTGACTTTATTTTTTAAATCAGCAATTTTCTCCTGAAAAGGTTCCAGAATGTTTTTTAAATTATTCTGATTTAAAGTGGTGAATTTCTCTGTTTTTTCTTCTAAAATTTTGTTGGCAAGGTTTTCAAACTGAAGTTTTGAATCCTCCTGGATCTTGATAATTTCTTCTTTCTGGGTGTCAAGAGATTTTTGTAGACCTTCATTCTTTGCCGAAAGTTCTGAGTTTTTTGCAAAAATAGACTGCTTCTCAAGAATATGGGTTTCTATCTGTGTGGTTTGTCTTTGATTGGTTTGTTTTAATTCCTGAAACTGAGTATTTAAAGAAGAATATTCGGCAGAAATTTTAGAAAATTCATTTTTCAAATCATCCAAATGGTCCTGCTGAAGGATATTGGCTTCCTTCTCTTTATTGATATTTTGATTAAGTTCCTGAATCTTAAGATTAGAATTTTCAAGATCAGACTGGTTTTTAATAGATAAGGTATTCAGCTCGTCATAAGAACGCCTTGAAACCATTGATGATTTCAGTGCAAAATATAATATAACAGCGCCCAGTACACCACCGGCAACCAACCCAATAATTAAATATATCATCTCCATCTTCCAAAATTATGAAAAAAGGCTGGAAGAAATATGTTGGAAGTCACTTTTGGACAAGGAAGAACTGATTATTTTTTTTAAATTAATTTCAATGTTTTTAAAAGGTGAATAAAATGAGCAACAATTGTTTTATACAATTCTATTACCTCTCTCTTCCAGCTTCCAGCCTCCTTTCTTAATTAGATTACTTATATTTATAGGAAATTTCAGAGACTTATGAATATTTTGTTGGTAGAAGATGATCAAAGAATCAGCAATTTCCTGATAAAAGGTCTTTCCGAGGCTGGCTATCACATGACGCTTGCAGATTCCGGGGAAAAGGCTCGTGAACTTCTTCATACCTATGATTTCGATATTATTTTAATGGATATCATGCTTCCCGGACTGGATGGGATGCAGCTTACCCAGATTATTAGATTTAAAGGAAATTATACTCCGATTTTAGTTTTAAGTGCCTTGAACAGTCCGGATGACAAGATCAAAATGCTGGATATGGGTGCTGATGATTATTTATCTAAACCTTTCCATTTTGAAGAACTGATTTCAAGGATTAAAGCTTTAACAAGACGCAATAAACTGAGCTATCAGAAAGAAGACCAGTATCTGTCATGTGGAAATATCACCATTGATACAGACCTTCATAAGGTTACCCAGAATGATAAGGAAATTGAGTTTTCCCCTACAGAATACAAGCTTTTCACTTTCCTGATGGAGAATAAAAATAAAGTGCTGAGCAGAACCCAGATCTTACATAAGGTGTGGGGAATTGATTTTGATAATACAACGAATGTAGTAGATGTTTATATTTCCTACGTACGTAATAAGATTGATGAAACAGAACAGAAAATAATCCATACGGTGAAAGGAACCGGCTATTTGATTAAAGACTGAAAATGACTCTCAGAAACAGGTTTACCCTTATTTCAAGCCTTTCGTTCGGCATTGTTTCTATCATCACATCTGCGGTGATATTCTTTGCTTATTATGACAGTACCAAGATTTTTTATTTTGAAAAGCTTAGAAATACGGCTCTTATTTCTGCTATTTATTACCTTGAAAAAGATGAGCTTCCAAAAGACCGTCATGCCCAGATCAAAAAAGAATATAATCACCTGATTCAGAATAACAGGGTAGCGGTTTACAATCAGAATAACGAAGTTACCTTTGGACATAATGTGAATGATAAGAATATAAAGCTTTCTCATTTGCAGGCTGTCCGAAATAATAAAGGAATCCAGTTTATGTCTGATAATCAATTCTACTATGGAATTTTTTATCCGGATAATCAGGGGGATTTCGTAGTTTTTGTAAAATCATCAAACGATTCTTTTCAATCACAGATATTGAGGCTTGCCATTATCATGCTTTCTGTATTGGTCGTTGGTTTGCTGGCGATTTATTTTCTGAGCAGGTATCTTTCAAAGGTGGTTTATAAACCTATTTCCAATGTTGTAGAACGTATTAATAAAGTGGATTACAATAATATTTCTACAGCAATTACTTCTACCAATACCAATGATGAAATTGAAGATCTTATAAAATCTTACAATAAACTGTTGGGAAGGATTTCTGAAAATGTTCTCTTACAGCAGAATTTTATTAATTATGTCTCTCATGAGTTTAAAACTCCGCTGGCAGCAATTTCCGGAAACCTGGAAGTTTTTGCTCAAAAGGATAGAACTCCGGAAGAATATAGAGAAGTGGCAAAAGAATCATTAGATCATGTTTACGAGATTGAAAATATTTTAAACAATCTTCTGCTGATGTCCGGAATGTCTAAACTGGAATCTTCTCATAAACTGATGAGAGTGGATGAGTTGATCTGGAAAATCTATGAGAAATTAGAACCGAAAGCAAAAGAAAACAATTCATCCATTAAAATACAGCTTCAGGTAACAAAACCTACTTTGCTGGAATTTCCAGGAAATGAAACTCTGCTATATTTAGCCCTATATAATATTGTTGAAAATGCGATCAAGTATTCCTATGATAAACCTATAGTGATCATATTATCGGAAAAAAGATATAGCCAGTTGTATATTGAAGTAAGAGATGAAGGAAGGGGAATCCCACCAGATGATCTTATGAAAATAGCTGAGACTTTTTACAGGGGAAAAAATGTAGATTCTGTAAAAGGCAGTGGAATTGGTTTATCCCTTTCTAAAAGTATTTTTGATCATCATCATATTGCAATGAAAATTGATTCCGAGGTTAATGTCGGAACAAATGTTCTTCTTGAATTTCCAGCTCATTCTTGATTTTTTCTCCCACGGATTTCCCAGATCTCGCAAATTGATGATTTTAGATTCATTTTAAATCTTAAAAATTTGTCTCATCCGTGAAATCTGTGAGAGATTTGAATATTCAATAGGAGCGGGTTTTAACCCGCTTACAAAATACAATCGAAATCCTTAGGCTTCAGCCAAAACATATTAATTCAACACACTTCCCAGGAATAAAAAAAATTCTAATCAAACTCTAATGTTGAACTAACCGAATTCTAATTTTGTTTAGAATTCCCTCTAATATTAGCGGGATAGCTTTGTGGTCTTAAAATAAGACATCTTGAAGAAGCTATTTTTTACCCTATTTTATATTCATTGTTTCAGTTTCTTTTCAGCACAGATTTCAGATACCCTGAAAATCGGCAGAAAGGAAGCTGAAACTATTTTTCTGGCTAAAAACCTTGATTTGATTGCACAGAAGCTTGAGATTTCCCAAGCTGAAGCCCGTACTGTTCAGGCAAAATACTGGCCTAATCCTAAATTAAGTATCAGTGAAGTTAACTTATGGAGAACTTATGATATTGAAGAACAGCCGGCACTGATCGGAAACTGGGGAAAGAATACCCAAATCTCTGCTGAGATAGAGCAGGTGATTCAGACGGCAGGAAAAAGGCGAAAAAATATCGAGCTGCAGAAAATAGAAGTGGAAGGCGAGAAGTACGAGCTGCAGGAAGTTTTACGTGAGCTTAAAAAGACACTCAGAAATACCATTACAGAAATCCTGTACAATCAGGAACAGCAGAAAATTTATCAGGGACAGATTGCTTCCATTGAGAAGCTAACAAAATCTTATAATAATCAACTGAATTTGGGAAACATCAGTAAAGCTGAATATGTCCGCCTAAAAGCACAGGAAATTGAATTTAAAAAGAAGCTGATTTCATTAAAACAGGAAATCGAAGATCAGCAGGCAGAGCTTAAAGCTTTATTGATGCTGCCTTCCCAGTCTTATCTGGTTATATCGGATTCATTTGTGATGCCTGAAAAACAACTTTCTGAATTAGAGGTTGCTCAATGGATGGAAAAAGCAAAAGAAAACCGTCCTGATATCATGATTTCAAGGAATAAAGAAAAGCATGCAGCTAAAAATCTGGAGATTCAAAATGCTATGAAAACTCCCGATGTCGCCGTTTCTATTGGCTATGACCGCGGAGGAAATATCATGAAAGATTTTATAGGATTAGGGGTTTCTATGGATCTTCCCATTTTCGACCGCAACAAAGGAAATATTCAGGAAGCTAAGCTTGAAATTGAGAAAAGCAAACTTGAAACCCGCAAAAACATGCTGAAGTCTGAGAATGAAATTGTCTCTGTTTTCAGAAACTATATCCGTACCCAACAGGTTTCAGAAGAAATTGATGGAAATTATGAATCTACACTGGACGGCTTACTGGTAAGTCATGAGAAAAATTTCAGACTACGAAATATCAGCATGCTGGAATACATGGATTTTCTGGATACCTATATCGGAAATAAAATGATCATTCTGGATACTAAAAAAGAACTTAATCAATACTACGAAAACCTGCAGTATGTTGTAGGACAAGATTTATAAGATATGAACAAAAATATTACCCAATACATTGCTGCAGCTTATCTGTCTGCCCTCATGATTTTTACAGGCTGCGCCGGAAAAGAAGAAAATAAAGAAGCTGATAAAGTTTACTGCATCAGCAAAGAACTTAAAAAAGATATTAAGCTGGTTAAAGCAGAAATGCTTCCCATAGAAGAAAGTATTACCCTTACCGGAGAGGTGGAAAGTAATTCAGATAAAACGGTTCCCTTTGTAAGTCTTGTGGACGGAGTGGTGATTGATACCTATTTCTCTCTTGGCGATTATGTGAAAAAGGGACAAACCCTGGCAAGTATAAAAAGTACGGCTGTGAATGAAATGCAGGATGATACCCAAACCTTACAGGCACAGTTGGCAGTAGCCAAAAGAAAACTATCCTCTGTAGAAGCCATGTATAAAGATGATATTGCTTCACAGAAGGATTTACAGGAAGCCCGTTCCGAAGTTGCCATTTTGCAATCTAATATTTCCAAGACACAGAAAAATATGCAGTTGTATTCTGCAGGAGGAAATACCATTCAGATAAAAGCTCCGGCAGACGGCTATGTTATTTCAAAGAATATTGCTAAAGGGATGCCTGTTACTGCTGGTGGAGATCAGCTGTTTACGATTTCGAATCTGGATAAAGTCTGGGTGATGGCTAATGTATACGCAACCAATATGAGACATGTTTATGTAGATCAGCCTGTAGTGGTAAAAACACTGGCCTATCCGGATGACAGCTTTTCAGGAAAGATCAATAATATTTCCCAGGTTTTCAACGAAAATGAAAGGGTTCTCAAAGCCAAGATCATTATGGATAATAATGGAATGAAGCTAAGACCAGGAATGTCTGCAGATGTTGTATTGCCCGTTAACTCACAAAACAAAAGTGCATTGGCTATTCCTGCAAAAGCTTTGATTTTTGATAACAACCAAAGTTATGTAGTGGTTTACAAAAAGGACTGTGAACTTGAGATAAGACCCGTGACGGAAATAGCTTCCAACAGTCAGTATATTTATGTAGAAGGGAATTTAAAGCCAGGTGAAAATGTGATTGCTTCCAATGGATTGCTGATTTATGAAAACCTGAAAAACCAATTAAATAACTCCACGAAGTAATGCGAAAATTTGTACAGAATATAGTTTCCTTCTCTTTAAAAAACTCATTGATTGTTCTTCTGGGAACTTTCCTGTTGCTGGCCGGAGGAATCTATTCTTATTTACATACCCCCATTGAAGCTTTTCCGGATGTTACCAATACCAGAGTAAGAGTCATTACCCAATGGCCTGGAAGAAGTGCTGAAGAAATAGAAAAATTTGTCACCTTACCTATTTCCAAGGAAATGAATGCCATCCCGAATAAAACTTCGGTGCGGTCTATTTCCCTATTTGGATTATCAGTGGTGACTGTTATTTTTGATGATCATGTCAATGATTTTTATGCACAGCAGTATGCATCCAATAAACTCGGAAATGTAGAACTTCCTGCCGGGGCAGAATATAGTATTGAACCTCCGTCCGGAGCTACCGGTGAAATTTACCGGTATATTATCAAGAGTAAACTTCCCATCAAAGAAGTGACGGCTATCCAGGATTGGGTGGTAGAACGAGAATTGCTGGCGGTTCCCGGAGTTGCTGATGTGGTAAGCTTTGGTGGTGAAGAAAAGACCTATGAAATAAAAATTAATCCTACGGAATTACACAATTACGACCTTTCCCCCCTGGATGTGTATGAAGCGGTTTCGAAGAGTAATATTAATGTAGGAGGAGATGTAGTGGCAAAAGGTGATCAGGCTTATGTAGTGCGGGGGATTGGTCTTTTGGAGAAAAAAGAAGATATTGAGAATATTCAGATCGAGGTAAAAGGTTCTACCCCTATTTTGGTAAAGCATGTTGCTGAAGTAAAAATTTCGGCAAAACCAAGATTAGGACAGGTAGGATATAACAAAGAAAATGATGTCGTAGAAGGAATTGTCATCATGCTTCGTGGCGAAAATCCAAGCGAAGTGATTGCGAGACTGAAAGACAGAATAGAAGAGTTGAACGGAGGAGAACTTCCCGGTGATGTTCAGATTGTTCCGATCATTGACCGTACAGAATTGGTAAATACTACTGTTCATACCGTTTCCAAAAACCTTATTGAAGGAGTTATTCTGGTTTCCATCATTGTATTTATATTCCTTTACAACTGGAGAACAACTTTTATTGTAGCATCGGTAATTCCTTTGGCTTTCTTATTTGCAATTATTATGTTGAAAATTCAGGGACTTCCCGCTAACCTGATTTCTATGGGAGCGCTGGATTTCGGACTGCTTCTGGAAGGAACGCTGGTCATTGTAGAACATGTCTTTGTTGCCCTCGAGCTTAAAGCAAAAAAAATAGGCCTGCGGAGATTCAACAAAATTTCGAAACTGGGAATTATTAAGAAAAGTGCCGGAAGTGTAGCAAGTTATATTTTCTTTGCCCTGTTGATTCTTATCGTTGCCCTGATGCCGATTTTCTCTTTCCAGAAAGTGGAAGGAAAAATGTTCTCACCGTTAGCATTTACGCTTGGATATGCGTTGTTAGGATCATTGATCTTAAGCTTAACCTACGTTCCGGCAATGTGTAAACTGTTACTGACTAAAAATATTGAAGAGAAAGAAAACTTTATCTCGAGATTCTTCAGAGTCAATATCTACAGAATCTATGAGTTCAGCGACCGTCACAAAAAAGGATTCATGATTGGCTTTGTTGCTTTACTTGCTATTTGTGGATGGAGA
The DNA here is from genome assembly GCF_002979755.1 of Chryseobacterium culicis. Taxonomy (NCBI): domain Bacteria; kingdom Pseudomonadati; phylum Bacteroidota; class Flavobacteriia; order Flavobacteriales; family Weeksellaceae; genus Chryseobacterium; species Chryseobacterium culicis. Next base: position 650,806 of record NZ_PCPP01000002.1, read on the forward strand.
TTTTCAAATTACGGATCTGAATTTTTACCAAAACTGAACGAAGGAGCCATCTATGTGAGAGCAACTCTTCCCAACAGTGTCAACTTGGATGAATCTGTACGGTTAACCAAAGAAATGAAGGAGATTCTCATGAAATATGATGAAGTGAAATTTGTCATGACCCAGACAGGCCGTCCCAATGACGGAACTGATCCCACCGGATTTTTTAATATTGAATTCAACATTCAGCTGAAGCCGGAAAATGAATGGAAGAAAAAAATATCCAAAGAAGAACTCCTCGAAGAAATGAGAGTTTCTCTTGAAAAGTATCCTGGTATCAACTTTGGATTCAGCCAGCCAATACAGGATAATGTGGAAGAATATGTAGCAGGAGTAAAAGCCCCGCTGGTGATTAAGATTTTTGGGAATGATCTTTTCGAACTTGAAAATTATGCCAATAAAGTTGCCAATTCCATCAGAACAGTTCCGGGAATATCCGATGTGAATGTTTTTAAAAATATTGGATTGCCGGAATTGAGAATACAGCTTCATGATTCTAAAATGGCCAAGTATGGAGTTTCCACAGCAGATGCACAAGCGGTTATCGAAATGACGATTGGCGGGCAGGCTGCTACTAAGTTTTATGAAGAAGAAAGAATGTTCGATGTCATGCTGAGATTTGAAAAAGATTACAGAGATACTCCGGAAAAGATGGGGAATATTCTCATCCCGACTCAGGATAATAAAAAAGTTCCGTTGAAAGAAATTGCAACGATTGATTATTATACAGGACCGTCATTTATTTACCGCGAAGGAAACAGCAGATACATCGGAGTTGGATTTAATATTGAAGGGCGTGACCTGGGAAGTACCATCAAAGAAGCAAAAGCAAAAGTAGAGAAAGAAGTAAAACTTCCGAAAAACCATAAAATGACCTGGGCCGGAGAATTTGAAAGCAAAGAAAGAGCTGCAAAACAGCTGGCAATGGTAGTGCCGATCTCTTTAGTGCTTATTCTGATGCTGTTGTATTTCAACTTTGGAAACATAAAAGATACACTGATTTCTTCCATTACATTGGCATTTGCGTTTATCGGAGGATTTTTATCCCTTTGGTTTACGGGAACCATCTTCGGAATTTCAGCGGGAATTGGTTTCATCATCCTTTTTGGTGTTGCAACGATAGATGGTATCGTTCTGATTGGAGTGATGAAAGAAAATCTCCAAAACAGAATGTCCTTGAAAGAATCCATTGCAGAAGGAGTGAAGAGTAGAATTCGTCCAGTGGTGATGATTGCCCTGATGGGATCTATGGGACTTCTTCCCGCAGCGATGTCAAACGGAATGGGTTCAGAAATTCAGAAACCTTTAGCCATTATGATTGTTGGAGGATTGATTGTCTGTATGCTGCTGTCCTTTACAATACTACCTATTATTTTCCATTATGCTTATCGTAAAAAGCATAAAGGAGCAATATAGTTTCTTTTATTTTGTTCATTATGAGGCCGGGATCCGTGAGGAAGATCCCGGCCTTTTTTTGTTAAGTATTCTTTGTAGACTCCAAAATCTCAATATTCTTCACCACATCACTGCTTTCACATTTTTTAAGTTCTTTTAAAAGGACAGGAGCGAGGATCTTCGGGTTCAGAATTTGTGTAGCGACTTTTGCTGCGGCATAATCTACAATATCGGTTACAGATTCTCTCAAGAAAATTGGAGTATTGCATGCAATGACTGCTGTTGCCCATGAGGTGTCTCTTGCTTTGGAAATTGCAAAATCAAGTACCACATTATCCTTTCCGTTAGAGAGTTGGTCAATAAGGTCTACGGGATAACAGATTTTGTTTAAAGAATTCTGCACGTTCTGATTAATAGAAGCAATGACATTATTAATATTTTCAAAATCTTTTTTCAAAGGATTTATTTTCCGGTAAGGCATTATGGTCGCTGCAGAAATACCCAGATCCAGATTGATGTGAGCATTCATACCCAAAAAAATATGCTGCAAAATCAACAGATTTTTGTTTTTAGCCGCTTCAAATGCAATGTACCATGAATTGGTGCATCTTTTTCCTTTGCTGTAGCTTTCCCATGCCTGAAGGTATCTCTGTGCAAAAGCAATGTCGAGCAATGTCATTCTGGGGTTGTCTTCAAACTTTTTTTGCTGAATGCCTTTCAGAACCTGGGCTGTCATGATTCGGTAGGTACAGGCAAAATATCCTGCCGGACTTTGATTTTCTTTACACCAGATAATGATTTCATCCAGTTTTTTCAGAACTTCCTCAATGGTTTTCATGGTAGATTTTTATTTAAAGATATTGAGAAATTATTATTACAGTATAATATTGCATGTTTTTTAATTAATTCCCTTATATATGATTTATGTCATTTTGGCTTTGGGTACAAAGAGGTAAGTTTACAGACTTAAAATAAAAATATGAAAAAACTAAGTTTCTTGTTTGCCAGTATTATATTACTGTTTGCAGCTTCTTGCTCTACTGATGAGCTTGAAAATCCTAACCTAAATGAAAACTCAAAAAAAAATTCAGGGAGAAATTTTGCTAAAAGCGCTGGTGATGGTATCTATGATGTCTTAGGATACGGTTATAATGCCACGGGGGAATATGCTAATTCTAACTCTGCAGGATATCAGGTGATTGATATTGAAAAATTTAAAACCGAACAGGCAGGTAGGTTGATCACTGATAATGTATTCTCTCAGGAATATCTTGAAGAATATGGTGAAAATGCTGAAGCTTACTCAAAAATGGTCTCTACGAAAGTAGGAGCTTCAGCTGGATTTTCTTTATTTAAAAAACTTATTTCGGTTACTTTTAGTTCTGCAGTTAGCAACACTACTACTAATAAATTTGATGCGAAGTATATTTATGGGAGTTATAATCTTTTAATTAAACAAAGAAGATTTAGATTTAATGCTACTCCTGTCTTATTATCCGATTATTTGACACCGGAGTTCTCCAGTGATTTACAGAATAACAGCCCTGCGCAGATTGTAAATGATTATGGAACCCACGTTGCAGTTGATATTTATACCGGAGCTAAGTTAGATGTTATGTTTCAATCTGAAACTACCAATCAAAGCCGTGAAAAAGCAGCTAGAGTTGGAGTTAAAGTTGGGGTAAAGAGTATTTTTGATGCCAATGTTGATAATGACATCGATACTTCAGAATCAAGTAAAAACTTTTCTAGAAAATTATCCTATAAAACCAGAGGTGGAGATCCATCGAAGAGTTTGGTGGGAGAGCTAAACCTTGACCAGTCAAATCCTAAAATTAATATTTCAAGCTGGCAAAACAGTTCAACACCAGCTAATGCAGTGTTGGTAGAATTTGGAAGTAATGGTTTGATCCCTCTTTATGAATTTATTAAAGATCCTGTAAAGAAAGCTCAGTTAAAAGCTTATATAGATCAATATTTAATTGATAATCAGGTGAGACTGGATTATACCAATACTGCAAACCTTGTGAATGGTAATTTTGTTAGAAATCCTGCTACCAACCAGATATTTTTTATGTTTGAAAATAAGCTGAGATATATTCAAAGTCCTATGACTCTTTACGGATTGTTTAATATTACCAGCGGCGAAATCGCGACTGTGAGTCCAAGTAATTTGTCAACAGTAGAGCGCGGGGCGGATTTAACACCTGATAATGATCTTAAACAGGATAATTATACCAATAAAATATATATGAGGGAAGGTAATACTTTAAGATATATTCCTAATCTTGGTATCTATAATAAATATCGATTTAATAATAATGCGGTTAAAAAGATAAACGGTACCAATGGTTATATCATCGGCAGCGATATTTTTTAATGTAAAATTATAATTGTAAAAAAAAAAGAGACTGTCAGAAAACAGTCTCTTTTTTTATTCATCAGATTACGGGGTGATGATAATCGGATCTGGAAAAGGTTCAAGAACCAATGGTTTGCACATGGCTGCCGGCTGACAGGTTCCTCCCATACATATAAAATTAGTCATAGTAGTGGTGCCGTCAGGACATCTGATCATGCCTTCACCGTGGCATCCTCCAGGACATTCTGCAGGATAAAGAGTTCCTCCGAATACATTTTTCAAATCTGTTCTTAAAAGTTTTGTTAAGTTCTTTTTCATGGTTTAATTTTTAATTATGGTGTTGGTTTATAACTTGTTTACAGTGAGTTATGTAAGTTATATTGCTTTTGAGCTAAAATAATTAAATTAATTCATCGGTACAAGAGGTATTTCTTAAAACAATTATTTTTTTAACGATAATGATCTGAAATTCAGAAATTTTAAAAATAAATTGTATATTTAATTCAACGTAAAGAGAAATAAAAAGAGGAATCCGAAAATCTTCAAGAGTAGGAAACTAAATTAAACTAAATTAATCATGAAAAATCTAAAAAGTTTAAACAGAAAAGAATTAAAAACTGTTTTGGGTGGTGCGGCATTAGCTTGTGAAACCCCTGTAGATGGAGGATGTCAGCCAGGATATATTTTCTGCAGCAACCCTTACTGTTGTTATCCACCAAGAAAACCGTATATCTGTCTTGACTAACAAGAAATAGTAAGGTCGTCTTTTAAAGGCGGCCTTTTTACTTTTTACTCTTCGTATAAGAAATAAACCTGATTTTATTTTCATTAATTTCAAGAATCCTTGGATTGGGGTGCTGAAGATAAATCTTCTGATAATTTTCTGACTTTTTTATAATTAAAGGATCATCGGAAAAAAGATCTTTGTCAATTTCCTGTATCGTATAGAATTTGTTGTCTCGGAGTTCCGAAATTGTAACTTGATTAGTATCGTAATGTAATAAAATTGAATATAATTTTTGCTTATAGACAAAGCTTGACATAATTAGAGTCCCAAAGGACTCTATCAGTTTTTTTGTTCCCTTTGATGAGTGAGATTCATATTCCCTTGTAATAATGTCAGGATAATAAACCGGAATTTTAGTTGCCTGTTCCATTTTTTCAGGATCGATAACTTCCATGATATCAGAGCTTCCAGAAAGATGTGACAAAGAATTTGAGATATAATACTTATTATTAATTCTATTTACAGAAACTGGACAGGTTGCTCTTGCGTTATATATTTTGTTTGTTTTTTTATTTTTAAAATAAACAGTTCCTCCCCATTCTCCGGAACAGGTTTTCCATACTTCATATATTGTATCACTGTAGAGTAATCTTGGATGAGGTAAGTTTTTTATTTTTTTTAAATCTTCAACAATATCTCTGTCAACTTTTTCAGTGGTAAATTCGAAAAAGGACGGCCCTTTTGTACAGCCTGTCATTAATAATAAAAAGAAAAGCACAAATGGAATTCGTGCTTTATATTGTTTAAGGATTTTCTTTTGCAACTTCATCATGATGTTTAAGATACAAAGGCAGGGCAGCAGAACCGTACCAGGAGAATATTTCATAACTGAAAACACCAGCCTGAACTGCAGGATCTGTTTTTACCCATTGTTCGGCTTCTTCTTTAGATTTGGTATTGAAAATAAACATGCCGCGGTAGTTTTCTTTATTCTTTTCGAGGAAAGGTCCGGCGACAACAATTTTACCTTCATCTGCCAGTTTCCCGATATTGGTCATGTGGCCTTTCATGAGTTCACCCATTTTGGCTTTATCTTCAATCTTAGCGGTGCCTGTTGTCAGCATGACAATAGTATAAGGTTTCATTCCATATTTGTCAGCCCCTAAAGAGGTTGCCAGTTCCTGATTGTATTTAGGTTTATCTGCTTTCTTTTCCTGAGCAAAAGATAATGCTGATATGAGGAGACCTGCGATGAGTAAAGTTCTTGATTTCATCTTGTTTTATTTTGATAAATATAATAAAATCTTAAAGATTTCTAAATTGAATTTCAAATGATGATATGATACAAAAAAACCTCGATGGATACGAGGTTTATCTTATTGTTCAGATGAGTTTATTTTAATCTTTTATTCTTAAAAATTCTTTCGCCAGTTCAATCATCTTTGGATCGCCTGTGTATTTACCATGTTCGTCAGAAAGTTTTACAGTAGGAATCCATTCTTTATTGGGAGCCTGTACACCGATGAGTTTCATCACAATGTTCATTGGTTTTAATCCCACATCATTGGTAAGGTTGGTTCCGATTCCGAATGAGATCCCAATTTTTCCTCTGCAGTAATTGGTGATTTCTTCTACTTTTTCAAGATTTAATGCATCAGAAAAAATAATATATTTAAACATAGGATTGATGCCATTTCTTTGATAGTGTGCAATTGTTTTGTCTGCAAATTCTAAAGCATCACCACTGTCATGACGTACCCCATCAAAAAGTTTTGCAAATTTTTTGTCAAACTGCTGGAAGAAAACATCGGTAGTATAAGTATCAGACAAGGCAACTCCAAGATCACCTCTGTAAACATCTACCCAATGTTCCAGTGCCATTTCATTGGCCATTTTGAATCCATATTCAGCAGCATGGAACATAAACCACTCGTGTGCGTGTGTTCCGATAGGTTTTACACCATACTTCATAGCAAAATGAACATTTGAACTTCCGATAAAAGTTGATTCTTTTTTCTGGGTCAAAGCTTCCATCACCAGATTCTGTACCTTATAAGAATGTCTTCTTCTGGTTCCAAATTCTGCAAATGTTACTCCAAGTCTGCCTAGTGAATCTGCTTTTTCTATCGTCTTGCTCATGACGACCTCATTAGAATCTCTTTCCATGTGGTTCATTTCATAATGAAGCTCGCTGATCAGTGCAAGCAATGGTACTTCCCAAAGGATGGTTCTGTACCAAAGACCTTCCACCGTAACGGAAAGATCGCCTCCTTCCTGGTGTATTTTTACTTCAGATGGATCATAATGGTACCCTTCTAAAAAATCAAGATAAGGAAGATCGATATAAGGACAGGTTCTCGCCATGAACTTTTTTTCGTCTTTTGTAAGCTTAAGTTCGGCCATCTTATTAACAGCTTCTCTTAAAGCTGCATCAAATCCATCCGGAAAGTGGTGTTTTCCCCTGTTGATAAATTCATATTTTACAATAGAACCCGGGAATAGTTTTACCACCGCATTCTGCATGGTTATTTTATAGAAATCATTATCGAGAATAGAGTTTAATCTTACGTCCTTCATAATATGTGTCATTTTAACGCAAATATAAAAATAAAAAATAAAAATCGCCTAAATGTAAGGCGATTTTTTTGAAATATTTCCATGCTTTTGATGGAGTTATTTTCCAAGATAAGAATTGTACATCCAAACTTCTTTCTCCTGTTCCGTAATATAGTCGCTCATCTGAGAGTTGGTCCCTTCATCTCCAGCTTTATCTGTAATGTCTAAAAGTTCTCTCTGGAGATCAATGACTACTTTAAATGAATTTAGAATCTGCTCAACACTTTTAGTACCGTCTGTCACTTCTTTACTTTCTTTAATGGTTGCTACCTTTAAATAATCGGAATAATTATGTGCAGGAGTAGCGCCCAGGGTAAGAATTCTTTCTGCGATTTCATCAATCTTTAAAACCAGACTGTTATACAATTCTTCAAACTTTGGGTGAAGGGTGAAGAACTGTTCTCCTTTAATATTCCAGTGAGAACCTCTGGTGTTCTGATAGAATACAGAATAGTTCGCTAACAGTACATTTAATTTTTCTGAAATGTTTTTACAGTCGGCTTCTTTAAGGCCAATAATACTTGCATTTTTCATATGTATATATTTATTTTTTTAAGGTCTTATACCATCACAGCTTCCATTAAGTATAGGAAGAAGCTTTGTTGATGTGATGGATCGTTTATCATTTTATCTACTTCAAATTTACGAAATATCGTGCCGAACTCCTCTAATTATTAATAGATGATAACTATAAGAAAGTTTTTTAATATAGTTTGGATATATCGGTGAAGGAGTCCGGAATCTGTTTACAATGAAAAATTTTATACATCATCTTTAAAAAGATAAATTTCATAATTATTTAATATCCATTTTTTAAAGCTCCGGAATATAAATTTTTCGGTCTCTTTTCCGCATGTAGATTGTACTTCCATAATGGTACTTATGAAATGGGATTGATTTGGGATGTAAGTATTTGATTTTAATTTTTATATAAGTGTTTGCAGATTAAAAAAATATTACTATTTTTGCACCCTAAAATAAAAAGCAATTAAATGCCTACTATTCAACAATTAGTAAGAAAAGGAAGAGCCACGCTTGCCAAGAAGAGCAAATCGGCTGCCCTTGATTCTTGTCCACAAAGACGTGGTGTATGTACGAGAGTATATACAACTACACCTAAGAAACCTAACTCTGCACTTAGAAAAGTAGCAAGGGTAAGACTTTCTAACGGTAAAGAAGTTAATGCCTATATCCCGGGCGAAGGACATAATCTTCAAGAGCACTCGATAGTATTGGTTAGAGGCGGAAGGGTGAAAGACCTACCGGGAGTACGTTACCACATCGTAAGAGGTGCATTAGACACCGCTGGTGTAAATGGAAGAACTCAGAGAAGATCTAAGTACGGAGCTAAGAGACCTAAACCAGGACAAGCAGCTGCTGCACCTGCAAAAGGAAAGAAAAAATAATCATTAAATAAGGTACAAAAGCAATGAGAAAGACAAAAGCGAAAAAAAGACCGTTGTTACCAGATCCGAAATTTAATGATCAATTGGTAACGAGATTCGTAAACAACTTAATGCTTGACGGTAAGAAGTCAATCGCATTCAAAATTTTCTATGATGCACTAGAGATCGTAGAAACTAAAAAAGGAGATAACGAAAAAACTGCACTTGAAATCTGGAAAGATGCACTTACAAATGTAATGCCTCACGTAGAAGTACGTTCTAGAAGAGTAGGTGGAGCTAACTTCCAAATCCCTATGCCAATCAGAGCTGATAGAAAGATTTCTATGGCAATGAAATGGTTAATCAAATATTCTAAAGCTAGAAATGATAAGTCTATGGCTTTGAAATTAGCTAACGAAGTTGTAGCTGCTTCAAGAGAAGAAGGTGCTGCTTTCAAAAAGAAATCTGATACTCACAAAATGGCGGAAGCTAACAAGGCTTTCTCACACTTCAAATTCTAATCTGAAATGGGAAGAGATCTTAAATTTACAAGAAATATTGGTATCGCTGCTCACATTGATGCAGGTAAGACTACCACTACAGAAAGGATTCTATTCTATACAGGGGTAAACCACAAAATTGGAGAAGTTCACGATGGTGCTTCTACAATGGACTGGATGGAGCAGGAAGCAGAAAGAGGTATTACTATTACTTCTGCAGCTACCACTTGTTCTTGGAACTTTCCAACAGATCAAGGAAAACCTGTTGCTGATACAAAACCTTACCACTTCAACATCATTGATACACCGGGACACGTTGACTTCACAGTAGAGGTAAACAGATCTTTAAGAGTATTAGATGGATTGGTATTCTTATTCTCTGCAGTAGATGGAGTAGAGCCTCAGTCTGAAACAAACTGGAGACTTGCTGACAACTACAAAGTTGCAAGAATGGGATTTGTAAACAAAATGGACAGACAAGGTGCTGACTTCCTTAACGTGGTAAACCAGGTTAAAGAGATGTTAGGATCTAATGCAGTTCCAATCGTTTTACCAATCGGTGCTGAAGAAGATTTCAAAGGTGTTGTTGACTTAATTAAAAACAGAGCGATCATCTGGGATGAAGCAGGACAAGGAGCTACTTTCGAAGTAGTGCCAATTCCTGAAGACATGAAAGATGAAGTTCTTGAATACAGAGAGAAATTAGTAGAAGCTGTTTCTGAATATGACGAAACTTTGATGGAGAAATTCTTCGAAGATCCGGATTCAATTACAGAAGAAGAAATTAATGCTGCATTGAGAGCTGCTACTATCGATTTATCTATTATCCCAATGACTTGTGGTTCTTCATTCAAGAACAAAGGAGTACAGTTTATGTTGGATGCAGTATGTAAATACTTGCCTTCTCCATTGGATAAAGATGATATCAAAGGTACTGACCCAAGAACAGATGCTGAAATTACAAGAAAGCCATCTGTAGATGAGCCTTTCTCTGCTCTAGCATTTAAGATTGCTACTGACCCGTTCGTGGGAAGATTAGCATTCTTCAGAGCATACTCTGGAAGACTGGATGCTGGTTCTTATATCTTGAACACTCGTTCAGGAGATAAAGAAAGAATCTCTAGAATCTATCAGATGCACGCTAACAAGCAAAACCCAGTAGAATATATTGAAGCTGGTGATATTGGTGCAGCAGTAGGATTCAAGTCTATCAAAACTGGTGATACAATGTGTGACGAGAAAAACCCAATCGTTCTTGAATCGATGGTTTTCCCTGATCCGGTAATTGGTATCGCTGTTGAGCCTAAAACTAAAGCTGACCAGGATAAAATGGGTAACGCTTTAGCTAAATTGGCTGAAGAAGATCCAACGTTTACGGTTAGAACTGACGAAGCTTCTGGACAAACGATTATCTCTGGTATGGGTGAGCTTCACTTAGATATCATTGTTGACCGTATGAAGAGAGAGTTCAAAGTTGAAGTAAACCAAGGACAACCTCAGGTAGAGTACAAAGAAAACTTAACAAAAGTTGCTCAACACAGAGAAGTTTACAAAAAACAATCTGGTGGTAAAGGTAAATTTGCTGACATTGTATTTGAACTAGGACCTGCAGAAGAAGGTAAAATTGGTTTAGAATTCATCAATGAGATCAAAGGTGGTAACGTTCCTAGAGAATTTGTTCCTGCAATTGAAAAAGGCTTTAAAGCTGCAATGAAAAACGGTCCTTTGGCTGGTTTCGAAGTTGAAGGTATTAAAGTTATTCTTAAAGACGGATCTTTCCACGCAGTGGATTCTGATGCTCTTTCATTTGAAATGGCTGCTAAATTAGGATTTAAAGAAGCGGGACGTGCTGCTAAGCCAGTAATTATGGAGCCTATTATGAAACTGGAAGTTGTAACTCCAGAAGAATATATGGGTAACATCATTGGTGACCTTAACAAAAGAAGAGGTACTATCAGTGGTCAGGAAGAGAAAAACGGTGCTGTTGTAATCAAAGGTTCTGTTCCACTTTCTGAAATGTTTGGATATGTAACTACTCTAAGAACACTTTCATCAGGAAGAGCTACTTCTTCTATGGAATTAGAGAAGTACCAAGCTACTCCACAAAACGTTGCTGAAGAAATCATAGCTAAAGCAAAAGGTTAATTTTTAAATTAAAGAAATGTCACAAAGAATCAGAATAAAACTAAAATCTTACGATTACAACTTGGTAGACAAGTCTGCTGAGAAAATCGTAAAAACGGTAAAGGCTACTGGTGCTGTTGTAAACGGTCCAATTCCATTGCCAACGAATAAGAGAATCTTCACAGTATTGAGATCTCCGCACGTAAACAAGAAAGCAAGAGAGCAGTTCCAACTTTCAGCTCACAAGAGACTAATGGATATCTACTCTTCTTCTTCTAAAACTGTTGATGCTCTAATGAAATTAGAACTTCCTTCAGGTGTAGACGTTGAAATTAAAGTGTGATAAATGCATACTTTGCAATGATTATACAATCCGTTCCTTTTTAGGGACGGATTTTTTTTTAGGATTGCTTCGGAATCAAAACGATCAAAAGCAGATTTGAAAACCGTCAAATCTGCTTTTTTTTGCATTGTACTTTCTATAATCATAAAAAGTGTTAAGGAGATTACCCTTAATGATAGAGTGGATCTGTTTAGGGATTTTAAAGAGTCCCACGGAAGGATTAATGATCTGATATTCATACTTCTTTTTCAGGTGACATATGTCACTCTCGTTTATTTATTTAGAATGAATAAAAATAATAATTTTGCAAAAAATTATCAGATGAATAAAGTAGTATCCTTTTCTCTGCTTGTATTAGGTGGGGTTTTTGTAAATGCACAGAAAGTTAATGATTCTATTAAAAAGTCGAAGGAAATTGACGAAGTAGAATTATTCGGTGAAAGAAAAAAGCAACCGCAAGGTTTGGAAACAATCACAAGATTGCCATTAAAAACCAGAGATCAGATTCAGAGTATTTCAGTAATCTCCCATAAAGTAATTGAGGATCTAGGAGGGTTAACGGTTACAGACGTTGCAAAGAATGTTCCTGGAGTAACTCAATTCGGTAGCTACGGGGGAACCAGAGAAAGTATGTCTATCAGAGGATACAGAGGAGTTCCGGTTTTAAAGAACGGAGTTCAGATGGATTCTGATTTCCGTACTGCAGGAATGCTTACCGATATGCAGGGAATAGAAAGTATTCAGATAATTAAAGGATCTGCTGCTGTAACACAGGGAATAGGTGACGGTTTAGGTTCTGCAGGTGGAGTGATTAATGTGGTCACTAAAGTTCCTAAATTTATCAATCAGACTAATGTTGGTTTCAGATACGGAAGCTGGGATTTCTATAGACCAACAGTTGACTTCCAGAGAGTATTAGATTCTCAGGGGAAAGTTGCTGTCAGACTCAATGCAGCTTACCAAAATAATAATAGCTTCAGAAGATTTATTAATACAGAGCGTATTTACGTAAATCCATCCATTGCCATCCGCCCGGACGATAAAACTGAGATTGTGGTGGAAATGGATTATATGCATAACAATACAACACCGGATAGAGGAACTGTAAACCTTGCCAAAGGAGATACTGAAGCAATATACAAAATGCCGGGAAGAAAATTCCTTGGATTTTCTACAGATAAGGCAAAGACTGAAACATTCAACTTCTCAACAACGGTTACAAGAAAGCTGACTGAGAAATTGAGATTGAGAGCGGCTTATATGAGCTCATCTTATCAGACTGAAATTGTAGGTGCAGCACTGGCTCCTTTAAAGAGAGATAATCCGACAGAGTTCCGTAACAGAACATTAACCCGATCTGATAGAGAGGATTTAAATAAAGTATTTCAATTCGATTTTATTGGAGCTGATGTCATGACAGGATTCATGAAACACACTTTTCAGGTAGGTTTTGACTGGAAAGAATCTAATGTTACAACGACTTCGTATAAAGCTAAAGATGTTGACCAGATCAATGTCCTGAATGAAATCAACAATATTCTTCCTGCAGGAGTTAATATAGACTTATCAACAGCTAACGCTATTAATACAGTAGCACCTACAATGGGGTTAATGGCACAGGATGTCATTACTTTTAATAAGTATGTTAAAGCTCATTTAGGAGTTCGTTACAGCAGACTCATTGGCTCAGATAAAGAAAAAGACTACGCCTGGAATCCTTCATTGGGGATTATGATTTCTCCGATTGAAAATATGAACATATTTGGTTCCTATACAAGCACTACAGCGTTGAGAAGTTCCAATAATGTATTGTTCAGCGGAGGAACTGTAGGAGCATCTACTACAAAACAATGGGAGGCTGGAATTAAATCAGACTGGCTGAATGAAAGATTAAGATTTAATGTAACTCTTTTTGATATCAAGACAGATAATTTATCATATGAACTTCTTAATGGCGGAAACCCTACCGGAAAATATGCTCTTGCCGGTAACTTAAAAAGACAGGGTGTTGAAGTTGAATTGATAGGTAAAATTCTTCCAAACCTACAAGTGATGACGGGATGGGCTTATGTGGATGCACAATATGAAGACAGCCCTTCATTTGTGAATGGTTCAGCACCTATTAATACCCCTAAACATTCTGCTAATGCGTGGTTGAATTATAAATTCGATACAGGGATGTTAACAGGTCTTGACGTAGGAGCCGGAATCTATTTTGTTGGGCAAAGACCAGTGGATGACTATAAACAACAATATACCAATACAGAAAATGGCCATGTGAATGGAACTCAGCCAGGAGAAAAACCTTTCTTCATGCCGCAATATACTACGGTAGATGCCCAGATAGGATATTCCTTCAAAAATGGATTGGGATTAAGAGGATTCTTCAATAACATCTTTGATTCAGTAGGATATAATTCTTATTTCAGAGGAGGATACATAGATCAGATTCAGCCTAGAAACTTTGCTGTACAGGTAAACTATAAATTCTAACCAACAAAATTATTCAATATGAAAAGTATCAAAACGGTATTCTTAGCATTGGCGCTTGGAGCTGCGGCTGCATCTTGTTCCGGAGATAAAAAGAAAGGAATAGACTATAACGAGTTTAAAACAGAAGTAAAGCTTACAGCTGAACAGGAAAAGAACTTTAATGAAATCACTGCAAAATATCAGCAGCTTCAGGAACAGAACTTTCAGGCAGCAAAAGCCCAGGGTGGTAACATGGACCGCGTAGCCTTAGGAATCAAAAATGAAGAACTGAGAGCACAGCAGTCTATCGAAATGGCTACTGTTTTAGATGCGCCTCAAATGGAAAAGTTCAACAAATTTGTTGATGAAAATTCCAGAAAGAGACCAAGATATGACAACGCATTATTGGAAAAAATCAAAACCGAAGCTCAGCTTTCTGATGATGAATTCAAAATGGTGAATGCAGCCAATGATGCTTTTGAAAAAGCCTTCAATGATGCTCACGATGTCTATCACGGAAATAATGATTTGGCTAAAGAATACTGGGAGAAATTTGATACCCAGAGAAAAGCAGCTATTCAGAAAGCTTTGAGCCCTGAACACTATACGAAGTTTGAAGAAATCGTGAAAGAAGTTCAGTTCAAAGGAAGAAAATAAACGACATTGATACCAGTAAGGGCTGGAAGCAGGAAGAGGAAATGGATATGATATTGGGCTAAAAGTTCTTACTGACTTTTAAGAAAACGTATTCAATTTGGTGAATGTAGATTAAAGTTAAACCAGTAATCTTTTAGACTAAAATAACTTCCATCATAAGCTTTATGCTTCCTTGCCCGAATTTGTATTAACTTTTTTTAATTTATTCATATCAATTTTTAATTTAAAACATTAAGACGGTAAAACTGTCTTAATGTTTTTGCTGTTAAACAATGAGAGTATTATTCAAAAGCCTTTACAGAAAAAGAAGAAAAAATGAATCAGTTACCAAATATCTGATGTGGATTATTCATCTCTGGCTGGGCCTTTTATCAAGTGTCATTGTTTTTGTGATGTGTCTTACCGGATGTCTGTATGCATTCAAAAATCAAATCACAGATTTTAGCAACAGAGATAAAATTTATATCAGTCAGGGCTCAGGAAAAGTTATGAATCCCGATCTTATCCGGGCAGAATTATTAAAACAAAATAAAGAACTTACCTCTATGATCATTTCCGATGATAAAGGAAAAAGCTTTGTGATTGGTTACCGTGAGAATAATCTGGATAAAAGCACTTACTATAACCAGTATACAGGAAAAGTCCTGGGGCAGGCCAATGTGGGTTCCGTTCAGTTTTTTGAAACAGTTCTTGATCTTCACAGGAATCTGATGATGGGAAATGTAGGAAGACAGATTGTGGGAGCATCAGTTTTAGTCTTTTGTATTCTGCTGATCTCAGGTTTAATCCTCTGGCTTCCGAAAAAGCTGAAGTTTTTGAAACAGGGATTAACCGTTATGTTCAAAGCAAAATTCCAGCGGGTTAATTATGACCTGCACAATACCCTTGGGTTTTATACTTTTCTGATGCTGTTTTTTATAGCTGTTACCGGATTATATGTCACTTATCCTTGGGTGAAGAATGCTCTTATTGTAAGTCTGGGAGGATCATCAATACACAATATTTCAAAAGAAAAAAACAGTGGTGACGATGCCTTCGGAGGGCTTCTGGAAGATATGCTCCAAAAGCAGGATGAAAAGAAAAATCTAAAAGAGGCTGCCTCAGCTTCAGTGGGTGAAATTTTAAAACTGGCAGATCATCATTTACCTTACCATGCAGTGACGAGTATAGAGCTGCCCAATAAAGAAAACCCACGGTATGTTGTGATCAAAACGAACACACAGAACTTCCTTGGAATGATGCTTCCTGATGAAGTTACTTTTGATAAAACCGGAGTTTTCAAAACAAAAGAACTGTTCTCAGACAAACCCCTGAACAAACAGTTTACAGCGTTGGCAAAACCCTTACATACCGGAGAAATTATGGGACTTCCAAGTATTATTTTCTATTTTATAGTTTCTCTGATTGGCTGTTCTCTGCCGATAACAGGATTTATGATCTGGTGGCACAGATTCAGGAAAATAAAATAAAAGGTAGAAATAACCTGCCCTGAAATATTTAGATACCTCATATGCTTTATCTTTTCCTGTTTTAAGATTAATTTTTTATACATTTATTATTCTAAAAACTGAGGCTATGGGTCATAAGGATCATCATATTTTTGAAAAATTTTCAAACTGGGCTGTCAAATTTACAGGGAGTCCATATGCTTTTATGGGAGCTTTTCTCATCGTTGTAATATGGGCGGTTTCCGGTCCTTTCTTTGATTATTCTGAAACCTGGCAGCTCGTGATCAATACCGGAACAACAATCATTACCTTCCTGATGGTATTTCTGATTCAGAAAGCTCAGAACAAAGACTCCAAAGCCATACAGATCAAACTGAATGAACTGATTGCCGCTCATGAAAAAGCAAGCAACCGTATTGTAGATATTGAAGATCTTACGGAAGCAGAACTCGATCAGCTCCATATCTATTATGAAAAACTGGGGCAGCTTGCCAAAAAAGATGCCGATATTCATACGTCTCATTCCATAGATGCTGCACAGAGAAACCAGGATTACAAATATGAATTCTTCAAAAGAAAACATGAAGAATGGTTGCAGAAACAAGAACAAAAAAAGAATTGATTAAAAATTTTCTTAATATTTTGAATATTGTGGTTTATTTTTAATTTTTTAGTGGGTGTTATAACGGTTTTGGGGTGTTTTTTTGATTTTCTATCTGGTTTTTCGTGTTTTTTTTGATAAATATCTACATTTATTGAAAAAAAATATATGAAAACAAAATTATTTTGCTTGCCGATATTATTGTTCGCAATATCAGCAAATGCACAATGGAGTACAGGGTTGCCTCAACAGAAAATAATAAAAAAGAGTGATCGTTCTGTTTACTACCAGCTTGATATTGATCAGATAAGAACGCAGTTGCTAAGAGCTCCTAAAATGGGTGAAGGTTCTCCCATCACTATCAATATTCCTACTCTTAATGGAAAAATAGAAAAATTTACCGTCAACAGTTTTCCGGTTATGGATGAAACTTTGGCTAATAAATATCAGTTAGGATCTTATGTAGGGATTGGAACTGATGATCCAACCAAATACATCCGTTTCAGCGTTGCTCCCAATGATTTCCAGTCTATGATTATTGGTGCCGACGGGCAATATGAATTTATAGAACCTGCAACCTCTGATAAGGCTTATTATTCCGTGCATGGGAAGACTAATAAGAACGGACATGCATTTGTGTGTAATACAAAAGAAGATAAAGAAGCTGTTGCCAGAATGCAGAAGCTTATGAACTCCGGATCTACAGCAAAATCAAATAATAAAACATTCCACACCCTTAGACTGGCAATGTCCGTAACAGGGGAATATACTGCTTTCTTTGGAGGGGCAGCAGGTGCTCTTACCCAAATAAATGCTACTTTATCAAGAGTGAATGGTGTACTTGAAAAAGAATTTAATGTACATGTTAATGCGATTAATGCTCCCAACCTAATATTTACAGATGCTGCCAATGATCCTTATAGCGAATCCAGTCTTATGTGTAAATGGAATAATGAATTAATGAATACATTACATGGAGGAGCATACGGTGTTACAGATGCAGATTTTGATATAGGACATTTATTTGGAGCAACAGGTGGCGGTGGAAGTGCCGGTTGTATCGGTTGTATCGGAAGTAATGATACCTCTACAAGTATTGATCCTAATTGTCAAAACTCACCTTCTCCAGGCAATTATAAAGGAAGTGGATATACTTCCCCTGGCATTGATTATTACGCTGGTGGAACATGGAACCAAAACAGTACTGCTCAATTACCACCAAGTGGAGACGCTTTTGATATTGATTTTGTAGCACATGAGATCGGGCACCAATTGGGAGATTCCCATACATACAGTTTCTACGAGAATTTTCTGAATCAGGAAGTAGAACCAGGTTCAGGATCTACCATCATGGGATATGCAGGAATTACAGGTCCAAATACAGATGTACAAAAGCATTCCGACGTATATTTTCATAATGTAAGTATTGAGCAGGTACAGACCAATCTTGCGTCTGTAACGGCAGATATTGAAACTCCGATTACCAATAACCCACCTGTGGTTACAGCAATGCCTACTACTTATACCATTCCAAAATCTACAGCATTTGTGTTGACGGCATCAGCTACAGATCCGGATGGAGATGCACTGACCTATTGCTGGGAACAGGTAAATCCGAGCAGTTTAGGCAATGGAGTAACCAAAAATAATATTGGAAATACAAGTTCAGGAGCGAATTTCAGATCCTGGGCACCTACTGCAAGTCCTACAAGATATTTTCCTAAACTGGCTACCGTGCTTGGCGGTGCTGTAAAAAATACAACAGATTTTGAAGCTGCCAGTACAGTAGCAAGAACAACAAACTTCCGTGTAACGGTAAGAGATAATAAACCGGGAGGGCAGGCTCAGACCGCTCATACTACACAGACTGTAGTTGTGGGGAATGCGGCTGCGTTTACCGTTAATACAACATCATTGACTCCTAATGCCAACTCTACTATTGCATGGACGGTTTCCGGAACTACGGCTTCTCCGTATAATGTAGCGAATGTTAAAATTGATTATACAGAAGATGGTGGAGTAACCTGGAATGATCTGGCGGCATCAGTACCAAATAACGGATCGGCAAGTGTTTTCATTCCTGCATCTTTAGCCGGAAAAACCATTCACCTGAGAGTGTCAGCTATCGGAAATGTTTTCTACGCAGCGAAGCAGGCTACCGTATCCAGCCTATTGGCTGTTTCTGAAGCTGGAAGTACCCAATCGGTTAAGATTTATCCGAACCCGGTAGAAGATGTATTGAATGTCATGAATGTTTCTTCAAACGCTTCTTATGAAATTTTCAATGCCCCGGGACAGGTGATTGCAAAAGGAACCATTGGAGAGGGTAAAATTAATGTAAGAACACTTGTGAAAGGAATCTACTTTATTACAATCAATAATAAAGAAGAGAAGAGCACCACTAAATTTGTGAAAAAATAATACGGTAAAAATACCAAAAATAAAAACCTCTGATCACTCAGAGGTTTTTTTATGGAAGATATTATCTCATGAAATAACTGAAATAACTACAGCTGCCCATAAGGCTTTTCGTTGTTTCAGTGTCAGAATACTGAGCTTTCAGCTGAGCAAAGTAAGTTCTGTATTTCTGGTTTTTAAGTTGGTCCATTTCCTTTTGGCGGGCCTCTTCTTTTTCAGACCATTTCGGATCTGAATAATCAAAATCTTTTGGAGCCTTCGCTTCATACTGGTAATATTTACCCTGTTCGGCACTTGCCATCTGGAATAAGATTCTTGCTTTTTCTTCTTTATTATTGGAAAGCTTAAGCGCTTTTTGATAATAATTGATAGACAGATCAAAATTGTCAGGTTCAATATAAGAAGTATCAAGGAAGTTTTTATAATAATACTTATAAGGATTCTTTCTGTCCGTATTCCAGAAGTCGTATTTACCTCCGTTGCTATTGTCAATATCCATAACAAACAATTGACGGTAATAGCCTAAAATGGACGTGTTGTACAATAAGTTTCCGATAAGCTGGTTGGCTTTTGCTGCTTTTTCATCCGTTCCGTTTCCAATCTTTTTAAGTTGAATCAGTGCGTCTGCCAGTTCAAGTTTATCCATACTTGTTTTGATGAAAGGGAAATCTGTATAGTTCTCGGCTTTCATACTTTCAGCATCAGGGCTTCCGAAACTTTCCCAAACATTATGTCCGAATACCAGATTTGAAATGTTTTTAAATCCGTCATACTCTGCAGGTGCATATTGTTTTGGAGTGATGGTCTGACCATTCTTTTCTGTCCATTCATAATTCTGTCTTGGAATACCGGCAAAGTTTTTTGCTTTTCCATAATAAGCTTTTGCCTTTTCAAAATCGGCAAGCCTCATGGCTCTGTCTCCATAAATGGTACTGAAGAAGGCATCAATATTGCCTACGCTGTCCATATTTTTGGCAATGATCTGTTGTTCAAACTGAGTTTTATTGGGCTTTCTGTAAAACTCTTCCACACTTTTCACTAAGTTGGAATTTGGATTGTACTGGAGATCAGAAAGCTTATTGTTCATCAGGAAAGATTTTCCGTCTTCTCCCTGAAGGAAATAACGGTTAGCAATAACATCTTTAAGGAAATCTGCAGTAGAAGGCACGTCACCATAATAATCGAAATTATCTGTAGCAGCGGTATCTTTTTTTACTTTTTTCTCTACGAAATATTCCGCATAATCTTTCATCAGATGATCTTCATATTCTGCATCAATTTTAGGCTGAGAAACAATATCATTCAGAACTTTCATTCTTTTGATTTCCTCCATATATTCAGGGTTAGCTGTTTTGATGTCGTCCAGAATTTCAGAGCTTCCTTTGTAATCTTTCTTTAAAAATTTGAGATAAGCATCGGCAATCTGCCAGTATTCATCTTTGGATTTTTCTTTTGTTTTATCAGTGAATTTCTCCAGATCATCAAGGAAATCCTGTGTTTTTTCATCGTAATAATAACCTGTTCTGTTATAGAATGGAATTCGGTCAGGATTACTGAATAACTCATCATCACTTTGATCAGCTTTAGCACTATCACCTGTTTTTTCAGATTTGGAACCGCCGAAGAGATTTTTAAAGAACCTTACAATTTTCTGCCAGAAAGAAAGTTTTTCTTCCTTTACTTCAGGTTTCGTTTGAGCTGTAGAATTGTTTTTTGCAGCGTTGTCCGTAGAGTTTTCTTTTGCCGATACCTTTTGAGCCTCCGAAGTATAGTAATACGTAGGCAGATAGCTTCTTTCCAGCTCATTGATACTTCTGGCAGCCATTACTTTCAGGATTTCAGAATCAGGATTGATTTCATACATCTTTTCCATCATTGGAATAGGATTGTTGAAGTCTTCATACCCTAAAAGGAAATAAGCCATATTCTTTTCTTCATTCGTATGGGCTCTTTTCATGATATTGCTGAAAGATGCCGTATCAGAAAGCTTCATAGAAACAAATGCAGATTCCTTACGGTCTTTACTATTCATGAATACCTGAAAGAAGTTCCAGTTGGCATCACCGTTCATTTCCAATCCTCTTTGTGCTCCTGCCAGTTGATCCAGAGACATGAAGTAAACCGATCCTTTTAATTTTATAGGAGCCACATAAGTTTTGAAAGCCTGTAGTGCAGAATCATAGTTTCTTGTATAATGATTCAGACGAACCAGCTGATACCCGTAACGTTGTTTGATTTCGGGATTTCTTGCCGCATTGTACAAAGAAGTTAAGGCGGCAATAGTTTTATGATAATCAAGAGCTGTTGCATTTTTTCTGCTGGCATCTCTGTCGTAATAAAATGAATTCTCACTTTCAACATAATTGATGCTCATAAAAGGCTCAAGATATTTGGCTTCAATTAAATAATCAATAGCCTCTTTATATTTTGAGTAAAATCCTGTACCCAGCTTTTGTAGAAGAGGATTTGTGGGATTTCCGTTCTTTAAAGCATTCAGGTCGTTCATGCTGATCTTGTACACCAGATTCTGGGTTTCAGAATAACTGAGCTGATTATTAAAAAACTTTTTCCATGTTTCCACATTGTCATCAGGGATCAATGATGAGTTGTAACCTCCATAAAATCTGCTTGAATAGTTGTGCAGAAAAGGAAGATACGCTTTGTCCTTGATAATGGTTTGCGTAAAAAGGTTGAAGTAATCATAATCAGGATCTGACCACGCACAGGCATCAGATTGTGTATAGAAAAGTGATACAACCGCAAGTGAAAGAATATACTTTTTCATAGGGTGTGTAGTGTTTTTAGTTTTAATATTGTATGGTTGGGTTCTGGCAGTTGGCAGGTCTCTGTCTCAGGGAGATTTAAAATTTCCGATCTAACACAAATTTACTATCTAATTGATAATAAATAATATTAAAGTGTGGAATTTTTTTCTCCAAAAAGGAAACTACTTCTTCAAGCTGTTCTTCAGATATTTCTTCTACCTTTATTTTGAAGCCTTTGTTTAAATAACTTCCAAAGTAGAATCCGTCTTTCAGAACCTCAATTTCATAGTCGGATATCTTTTTGAAATTCGGATTTTCAAGATCTCTTTTCGATAAGGCATTGATGAGTTTATGCTTTTCCAAATGGTTGGTGACAATTCCCCATGAATAAATAGGAAGGGCAACCTCAATTTTTTTGATAGGATACTCCTCAATTTTTGAAAGATAACTTTTTAAGATATTCACATCCAGAATAGAATTCTTATCAGACTTTTCCAATGGCGAAGAAGTAGAGTAGCACATCAGATATACTTTTTCCACAGGAGGAATCCCGGTTTGTTTCTTATCCTTCACCTGATGAAGACGAAGTGTGCAGGTAATTTCTTTTCCGGAAACTTTTTTGAGTTCTTTCAGAAATTTAAAATAATCGTTCCGTGTTCCGGCAGTCCAGTCACAGTCGATTTGAATTTCAGGATAAGTTTTCAGTTGATATTCTTCTGTTTTCTTTTGAACCAATAGATGAATGCTTTCTGCCAGAAATTTGATCTCTTCTGCAGAAATACCCAGTAACGTCTGATTGGTAATGAAAACTGTAGGAACAATCTGCTTGTCTGTCTGAAAACTTTGGTCTTTGGTGATAACAGCAACGGGCTGAAATTTTCCGTTCACTTTATCTACATCGAAGAATCTTGTATATACATAAGGAACAGTTGCCTGATCCAGAACTTTTTTCTCTTCTTGATCAAGCTTTAGTTTGGTTTTCCAGTAATAAAATGTGTAAGAATGATGCTCTTTCCTGTTGCATGATACAATAAGAAGGAGGAGAAATAGAAATAATAATTTAAAATTTTTCATTGGTGTAAATCACCCTTCAAAATTAAAGATATTTTGGCAGAATATAAACCGTAAAATCCCGGTGATTAAAGAATGATAGCCGATCAACAAGAAAACCACCCGAATGGAGTGGCTCTCTCTATATGATTTTACTACTTGAAGAATTCGCTTTCACATGTACATGTTTCCTTATTGAGACTCTCACTCGATGAGCAGCAGCCTTCAAGGTTTTTAACATTTCCCTTTTCATCAGTAAGGTAAATTTTTTCTTTATCGAATTTCACGAAAAACGTTTCTTCAAATTTTTTGAAAACCACTTTCATTACCTTATTAGGTGCGTATTTACCAGCATTGATTTCTTCTGTTGTTTCTTCTCCGCTAGCCTGATTCACCTGTACATATCCAAAATGGACATCTCCATTATTTTTTACATCCAGATAATAATGAGGAGTGCCAGTGCCACTATATCCTTTCATAATATCAAAAGCTCTGTATCCAATAAACGGAATCTCTGCCTGCTGTGCCCATGTAAAAATGCTGATGCACAGAATCATTAAACTGAAAAACTTTTTCATAGATATTTTTTTCAAAAGTAAAGATATTTAAGCAAAACATCGACCGTAAAAATACGGTTATTGTAAACTGTAAAAGACGTACCGTACATATTGGTTATTTTGAAGAGGTAAATCTAATAAGCTGATGGGAGATACTTTGAAAAACAAAACCACTCCTAAACGAAGTGGCTTTCTATTGAGTTAAAGTCAAATTAAAAAACAGTTGCTGCAAGCTGAATTCTTGCATACTTATTGGATGGATTCCACATAGCCATCATCGATACAGGAAGGCTGTAATGATCAGTGATCTTCACCACTTTTCCCGCCTTTAGACCTACATTTACAATGTCGAAACTGTTTTTACCATTGCCATACAGGAATGTTTTGTCGTTGAGAGCAAATCCTGCTCCTACAAATGCATCCAGATTTACTTTCTGCCCTTTAATAACAGGATAACTTGCCTGAATGTAGGTAGAATATCTGTTTTTCTTATAGCTTCCGTCGGCTTCAAGGATAACTTCTCCTGCATTAGCTCCTCCATAGAGCATAATATCAGCTTCAATATTAATCGGGAATGAAGGTCCGAAAGTGTAGTTTGTTCTTAAATCAATGATATGAGCGGTTCTTCTCTGCGAATAACTGAAGATATCATCAGCGGCCACTGCGGTATTGATATTCCTGGAATTATAAAGATCCCATAATCCAATATAAAAACGTCCGTCAGAATATTGAACATAATAATTGATCTCTTTATAATGGGTATTGTCTTTATCATCCGCTAATGCAGAAGCTCCCCAGATTCCTACTTTCCATTTCTTTTCTGCGTCTAAGGCATAAGACAGATTACCCATTACCACCGGTTTATCGGTAATAATAAGGCCTCTCCATAGGTGATTGTTCTGAATGTTGGCTGTAAAGTCAAGCCTCCCTTCTTTAGTTTCCTTGGTTTCGCCATTTTCCTGTGAAAATAACCTTCCTGTGCCTATCGCAAGAAGGAAGATTCCTTGTAAGACTTTTCTCATCATCTGTTACTATTTTAGAAATCCATATAAAACAGCTGCGATAATAGCTCCTGTAATAGGACCTACTACAGGAATCCATGCGTATCCCCAATCACTGCTCCCTTTTACAGGCAGGATGGCATGCATGATTCTTGGCGCAAGATCTCTTGCCGGATTGATGGCATATCCTGTAGTGCCTCCCAGAGATAAACCAATTACCCAAACCAGAAACGTAACCGGAATAGCACCCACAGTACCTAACCCTACTTTGGCGGTGGGGTCTGCCTGTAAAGAGATACTCGGATCAGAAAAATGAAAAATAACAAATACCAGCACGAATGTTCCGATGATCTCACTGATCAGATTAGAAGAGGGTTTTCTGATGGCAGGGCTTGTACTGAAACAAGCCAGTTTCGCGCCTTCATCTTCTGTAATAGCAAAATGATCTTTATTAAACAGCCATACCAGAAAAGCTCCCAACATTCCTCCAATCATTTGGGCTGCGATATAAGAAGGAACCAGATCCCATGAAAATTTCCCTGCAGCTGCAAGACCAATCGTTACAGCCGGATTCAGATGGGCCCCACTTATTGGCCCTGCAACGGTTACTCCCACAAATACGGCTAATGCCCATGCGGTAGTAATCACAATCCATCCGGAATTATTTCCTTTCGTATCTTTTAAGACAACATTGGCTACAACACCGTTGCCTAACAATATAAGAAGCATCGTACCGATAACTTCTGCAATAAATGGGGTCATATAAGTTTTTTTTGATATGTGAGTTAATCTTCTATCCAGCTTTGAGCGCTTTTTACCGCTTTCTTCCAGAAGTGGGTCATTTTATCCACTTGTTCTCTGTCTAATTGAGGGTGGAAGTCTTTGTCTACAATCCACTGTTCCTGGATTTCGTCTATACTTTTCCAGTATCCTACTGCAAGTCCGGCAAGATAAGCTGCTCCAAGTGCAGTGGTTTCCAATGTTTTTGGCCTTGTGATTTTAAATCCGAAAAGGTCAGACTGTATCTGCATCAAAAGATCACTTGCCGAAGCTCCGCCATCTACTCTCAGTTCCAGACTTTCTCTTCCTGAATCTGCTTCCATTGCTTTTACAATATCATAAACCTGAAATGCAATTCCTTCCAGTGTGGCTCTTGCTATGTGGGCATCGGTTGTTCCGCGGGTGATCCCTACAATGGTTCCACGGGCATACTGATCCCAGTAAGGAGCACCAAGTCCTGTAAGTGCCGGAACGAAATAAACGCCACCGTTGTCTTTTACAGAGGCTGCAAGTCTGTTTACTTCATCAGAGGAATGAATCAGTTTAAGTCCATCTCTTAGCCATTGAATGGCAGCTCCTCCTACAAATACACTTCCTTCCAGTGCATAGTTGACTTCTCCATTGATTTTCCAGGCTACTGTTGTAAGAAGATTGTTTTTAGAAGAAACAGCTTCTGTTCCTGTGTTCATTAATAAGAAGCATCCTGTTCCATAGGTGTTTTTTACCATTCCCGGAGTGGTGCACATCTGTCCGAATAAGGCAGCCTGCTGGTCTCCGGCAATTCCGGCAATAGGAATTTTGGTAGAGAATAGAGTAGTAGCAGTTTCTCCATATATTTCACTGCTCTGTTTTACTTCAGGAAGAATGTTTCTAGGAATGTCGAATAATTTTAATAAATCATTATCCCATTCTAGTGTATGAATGTTTAAAAGCATTGTTCTGCTGGCATTGGAAACATCCGTAATGAACATTTTTCCACGGGTAAGCTTCCATACAAGCCATGTGTCAACGGTTCCGAAACATAATTTGCCTTCTTCAGCTTTTTGTCTTGCTCCTTCTACATGATCAAGAATCCATTTTAATTTGGTTGCTGAAAAGTACGCATCCAGAACAAGTCCTGTTTTTTCTTTGATCGTTTCTGCATGTCCCTGTTCTTTCAGCTCATCGCAATATTTTGAAGTTCTGCGGTCCTGCCATACAATTGCATTGTAGATGGGCTCGCCGGTTTCCTTATCCCAAACGATTGTCGTTTCACGTTGATTGGTAATTCCGATAGCTGCAACTTCAAGTCCGGAGATTCCTGCTTTCGCAATAATTTCCGCTGCTACGGAGATCTGTGAAGACCAAATTTCATTGGGATCGTGTTCTACCCAACCCGGAGTAGGAAATATTTGTCTGAAATCCTTTTGAGATACATATTCTATTTCTCCACTATGGTTGAAGAGAATCGCTCTGGAGGAAGTTGTTCCCTGATCAAGAGCGAGAATTAGTTTTTCATTCATGTATATAATGCTAATTTAGGTTGATAACTTTAGGTGAATAAGGAGTTAATAAATACCCTCTTGCTAATTCAATGAATTCATTTTCCTGCTGCTGCGCCCATTCTTCAGAATATCCTTTTTCTTCAGCAATGATTCTCGCTATATTATGAGCACTGTCTATTGCTGCTCTTGCATCCAGGAACAGTAAACGGACTCTTCTTGCCAGAATATCTTCAATTGTTTCTGCCATTTCAGCTCTTACGGCCCATACCACTTCTGCTACAGTAAAAGGATGATCAGGGTGGATCTTTTGAGCATAACGCGAATTGCTTTCCTGCAATGCTTTGATAGCCGGAATATCAGATCCGTAAACATAGAGATGATTCGTTCGGTCTACCTGTTCTGGTTTTACATTTCCATGGATAGAAAGATGCTCAGTTTTAGATGGGCTGTTTCCCAACCTGTGAACTTTCATCGCTTCGTCTACAGTATCTTCTGCCATTTTACGGTAGGTTGTCCACTTTCCTCCTATAATAGATACTAATCCGGTTTCTGAAGTAATCACTTTATGGCTTCGGGAAACTTCTTTTGTGCTTTTGCTTCCGTCTTTAGGAGCAGCAAGCGGACGAAGACCTGCGAAAACTGATTTTACATCTTCACGTGTTGGTTTTTTTGCCAGATATTGTCTTGCGGTATTTAAAACAAAGTTGATTTCTTCTTCCAGGGCACGCGGTTCAAAACTTTCATCTTTTAAAAGGGTATCTGTAGTTCCTACCAAAGCTCTGTCATGCCATGGAACAACAAATAAAACCCTGCCATCTGATGTTTTCGGAATCATGATGGCATCATCACTTTTCAGGAAGGATTTATCCAGTACAAGGTGAATTCCCTGGCTTGGTACTACCAGTTTACCATGTTTAGGATTATTCATATTAAGAATATCATTGGTAAATACCCCTGTAGCATTGATGACTACTTTACCATGAATCTGATATTGCTGTTTGGAAAACTGATCTTCTGCAACCACACCGATGACCTTATCCGAAGCATCTTTCAGAAGGTTAACTACTTTTACATAATTAACGGCGCTTCCGCCTTTTTCAATAATAGTCTGGGTAAGATTGATTGCAAGTCGGGCATCATCAAATTGTCCATCCTGATAAACAACACCACTCATCAAATGGTTTTGTTCAATGGTAGGAAGCTTTTCAACAGTTTTTGATTTGCTGATGTATTTGGTTTTACCTAAACTCAGTTTTCCGGCAAGAAAATCATAAATTGATAATCCTATCTTATAATAGATTCCTCCCCACCATGTATAGTTGGGAATAATAAAAGACTGATTTTTTACAATATGTGCTGCATTTTTTGCCAAGAGTCCTCTTTCTTTCAATGCTTCTTTTACCAATCCGACATCTCCCTGGGCAAGATATCTAACTCCACCGTGTACCAATTTGGTACTTCTGCTGGATGTTGCTTTTGCAAAGTCATGAGATTCAAGCAATAATGTTTTGAATCCTCTGCTTACAGCATCTAATGCTGAACCTAAACCACTGGCTCCTCCTCCTATGACAATAAAGTCCCATTCTTTTACATGGGTTAACTTACTAAGTTCTTCGTTTCGTTTCATAAATGTTTCGTTTATGTTTCGTTTCCAAATATATAAATTAAAAATGAAAGCAAAAAGAAAATAAACGAAATTTTAAGATGTCGAAAAAAAACGGTATTTTTGATGAAACGAATAAAATGGAAAAGCTATTACCAAGGCAGGATGAAATACTTAAAGAGCTGGACGAGAAAGGGCATGTACTTGTGCAGGATCTGTGTGAAAGGCTCAATGTATCTTCAGTTACGATCCGAAAGGATTTGAACTATCTCGAAAGTCTGGGGCTTCTTTTCAGAAATCATGGAGGAGCAAGTAAGCAGGTAAGATATGCTTATGAAAAAAATGTTGGGGAAAAAGAAAATATCAATGTGGAGGCCAAGCAGGTTATTGCAAAAGCTGCACTGTCATTGATTCAGGAAAACGACTGTATTATTCTGGCATCCGGAACAACAATGCATTATCTTGCCAGAATGCTGATGAACTTTGGACCGCTTACTGTACTGACATCTTCTTTACGGGTAGCCATTGAGCTTTGTAATAATCCTAATATTAATATTATACAATTAGGAGGAGAAGTGCGAAAGAGCTCTACTTCTATAGTAGGATCTATTTCCGAAGGAATCCTCAAGCAGTTTTCATGTAATAAACTTTTTATGGGAGTGGACGGGATTGATCCTGAATTTGGAATCAGTACTTCCAATGCTGCAGAAGCTCATTTGAATCAGATTATGATGGAATGTGCGGATCAGACGGTTATTGTCGCAGATTCCTCAAAATTGAATAAAAAAGGATTTGGAAAGATTGCGGATTTAGATCAGGTGGATTATCTGATTACAGATACAGGTATTTGTGCTGAAGACAGGGCTAAGCTGGAAGAAGTAGGAGTGAAAGTGATTGCCCGGTAAGGTCTTCATCTTAATTTCTTTTTAAAAATCAAAATAAATCTTGGAGAAATTTGTTCTGAATTTTTTTAAAATCATCTAATTGATTAAAAATCAAAATATTTTAGTCAAAATATTTGTCAGTTACAAAATTATTCATACATTTGCACACTCATTTTAGGGGCGTAGTATGCCTATATCAAAAGTAGAAATTACTTCAGACTTCCGAAAAATGGGGATAAATAAAGGATAAATTTTATTATAATATAAACAATGTCAGGTATTATTGGTAAAAAAATCGGTATGACATCTTTGTTTAACGAAGAAGGAAAAAACATTCCTTGTACAGTTATTCAAGCAGGTCCATGCTCGGTTTTACAGGTCAGAACCTTAGAAAACGACGGTTATACAGCTGTGCAGTTAGGTTTCGATGACAAGAGTGAGAAGAACGTTGGTAAAGCGTTAGCTGGCCATTTTAAAAAGGCTGGTTCTGCTCCTAAAGCTAAATTAGTAGAATTCCACAATGGATTTGCTGATGTGAAAGTAGGAGAAGAAGTAAAAGTTGATTTATTCATCGAAGGTGAGTATGTTGACGTAACAGGAACTTCAAAAGGTAAAGGCTTCCAGGGTGTTGTTAAAAGACACGGATTTGGAGGTGTAATGCAGGCAACTCATGGTCAGCACAACAGACTTAGAGCTCCAGGTTCTATCGGTGCTGGTTCAGACCCTTCAAGAGTATTCAAAGGGATGAGAATGGCTGGAAGAATGGGAGGTGAGCAGGTAACTGTTCAAAACCTTCAAGTGTTAAAAGTTGATCAAGAACAAAATCTTTTAGTAGTAAAAGGTGCTGTTCCGGGAGCTAAAAATTCTTATGTAATTATCAGAAAATGGAACTAGTAGTATTAAATACATCAGGAAAAGAGACCGGAAGAAAAGTAACTCTAGACGAAACAGTATTCGGAATTGAGCCAAATCAGCACGCGGTTTACTTAGAAGTTAAACAGTACCTTGCTGCACAAAGACAAGGAACTCATAAAGCAAAAGAAAGAAGCGAAATTACTGCTTCTACTAAAAAGCTTAAGAAGCAAAAAGGATCAGGATCTGCTAGATATGGTGATATCAAATCTCCAACTTTCAGAGGTGGAGGTAGAGTATTCGGACCAAAACCAAGAGACTACAGATTCAAATTGAACAAAGCTCTTAAGAGATTGGCTAAGAAATCTGTTTTATCTCAGAAAATGAGAGACAACAGCATTAAAGTTTTAGAAGATGTGAGCTTTGATGCTCCTAAGACTAAAGATTTCATCAATGTATTAAATGCATTGGAACTTAACGGTAAAAAATCTTTATTCGTTCTTCCTGAAGCTAACAAGAATGTGTATTTATCTTCAAGAAACTTACCTAAAACTAAAGTAATGAACTTCAACGAAATCAGTTCTTACGATTTAGTAAATGCTGGTGAGATCATTTTCTTCGAAGGTGCAGTTGAAAAATTCCAGGAAAATTTAAAGAAATAAGTCATGTCAGTTATTATTAAACCAGTTATTTCAGAAAAGGCTAACTACCTTACAGATTTAAGAGGTACTTATTCTTTCTTAGTTAACCCTAAGTCGAATAAGATCCAGATTAAAAAGGCTGTTGAAGCAGCTTACGGTGTAAAAGTAGCAGACGTTAACACAATGATTTATGCTCCGAAGGTTTCTTCAAAATACACTAAAAAAGGTCTTCAAGTAGGAAAGACAAACAAATTGAAAAAAGCGGTAATCAAACTTGCTGAAGGTGAGGTTATCGATATTTTTGCTGTAAATTAATTATTAATTATATATAATAGTAATGTCTGTTAGAAAATTAAAACCTATCACCCCGGGACAGAGATTCAGAATTGTTAACAATTTTGAAGAAATTACTACCAACAAACCAGAGAAATCTCTAACAGTTGGTATTAGTAAGTCAGGTGGACGTAACCAAACTGGTAAAATGACCATGCGTTACACCGGAGGTGGACACAAAAAGAAATACAGAATTATTGACTTCAAAAGAAACAAAGCAAACGTTGAAGCAACTGTAAAAACTGTAGAGTATGATCCAAACAGAACTGCATTTATCGCTTTACTAGAGTATGCTGATGGAGAGAAGAGATATATCATCGCTCCAAACGGTATCAAAGTTGATCAGAAAGTAATTTCTGGTGAAAGCGTAGAACCAAATGTAGGGAACGCAATGAAGTTGAAAAACATTCCATTAGGTACTGTGATTTCTTGTGTTGAAATGAAGCCTGGCCAAGGTGCTATTTTAGCAAGAAGTGCTGGTTCTTCAGCTCAATTGACTTCAAGAGACGGAAAATATGCAATCATCAAGTTACCTTCAGGAGAATCTAGAATGATCCTTACTGAATGTATGGCAATGATTGGATCTGTTTCTAACTCTGACCACCAGTTAACTGTATCAGGTAAGGCTGGTAGAAGCAGATGGTTAGGTAGAAGACCAAGAACAAGAGCGGTTGTAATGAACCCAGTAGATCACCCAATGGGAGGTGGTGAAGGGCGTTCTTCAGGAGGTCACCCAAGATCTAGAAATGGTATGCCTGCTAAAGGTTACAAAACCAGAAAGAAAAATAAAGCGTCTAACCGTCATATCATATCTAAACGTAAATAATTATGGCAAGATCACTTAAAAAAGGACCATTCATTCATCATACTTTAGATAAGAAGGTTCAGACAAACATAGAGTCTGGTAAGAAGACAGTTATTAAAACTTGGTCTAGAGCATCGATGATCTCTCCGGACTTCGTAGGACAAACTATTGCTGTACACAACGGGAAATCTTTTATCCCTGTTTATGTTACAGAAAACATGGTTGGTCACAAGTTAGGCGAATTTTCTCCAACAAGATCTTTCAGAGGTCATGGTGGTAACAAAAACAAAGGAAGCAGATAATCATGGGATCAAGAAAACAAGATAGTTCAATCGCAAGAAAAGAAGCTAACAAAGACGTTGTAAAAGCTTCATTAAATAATTGCCCGTCTTCTCCAAGAAAAATGAGATTAGTTGCTGATATCATTAGAGGAGAGCAGGTAGATAAAGCTCTTTATATCCTAAAATATTCTAAGAAGGATGCTTCTAACAAGTTAGAAAAATTACTTCTTTCTGCTATGGCAAACTGGCAGACTAAAAACGAAGGTGCGGATATTGAAGAAGCTAACCTTATCGTTAAAGAAATCTTCGTGGATAGCGCAAGACAATTGAAGAGACTAAGACCAGCTCCACAAGGTAGAGGGTATAGAATCAGAAAAAGATCTAACCACGTTACATTAATCTTAGGTAATAAAGAAAATTAATCAAGGTATGGGACAGAAGACAAATCCAATTGGTAATAGATTAGGTATCATCAGAGGATGGGATTCTAACTGGTTTGGTGGAAACGATTATGGAGACAGAATCGCTGAAGACTACAAAATCAGAAGATACCTTGAGGCTAGATTATCTAAAGGTGGTATTTCAAAAATCTATATTGAAAGAACACTTAAATTAGTAACAGTTACAATCACTACTGCTAGACCGGGACTTATCATCGGTAAAGGAGGTCAGGAAGTTGATAAATTGAAAGAAGAATTGAAGAAACTTACAGGTAAGGATATTCAAATCAATATTTTCGAAATCAAAAGACCTGAATTAGATGCTGTACTAGTTGCTGATAGTATTTCTAAGCAAATTGAAAACAGAATTTCTTACAGAAGAGCTGTTAAAATGGCAATGGCAAGTACTATGAGAATGGGTGCTGAAGGTATCAAAGTTCAAATCTCTGGTAGATTGAACGGAGCTGAAATGGCAAGATCAGAATCTTTCAAAGAAGGAAGAATTCCATTGTCAACTTTCAGAGCTGATATCGATTACCACTGGGCAGAAGCTCACACTACTTACGGTAGATTAGGGGTAAAAGTTTGGATCATGAAAGGTGAAGTTTACGGTAAAAGAGAACTTTCTCCACTAGTGGGACAACAGAAAAAAGGAGGTCAGTCAGACAGAGGAAACAGAGGAGGAGACAGAGACAACAGAAGACCTAGAAAAAACAACAACAATAACAATAATAATTAAAATTTTAGATTAGAAATTTTGAATTTTAAATTACCGTTACTTTTTTAAAATTAAAAAAAATCTAAAATCTAAAATCTAAAATCTAAAATTTAGAAATTATGTTACAACCAAAAAGAACCAAATTCCGTAGAGTTCACAAGATGAAGATGAAGGGGAATGCCCAAAGAGGTAGTCAACTTGCTTACGGAACTTTTGGGATCAAAGCAACGGAAGGAGCTTGGATCACTGCGAGACAAATTGAAGCAGCTCGTATCGCTGCAACAAGATACATGAAGAGAGAAGGTCAACTATGGATCAAAATCTTCCCAGATAAGCCAATTACTAAAAAACCAGCGGAAGTACGTATGGGTAAAGGTAAGGGTGCTGTTGAATATTGGGTAGCTGTAGTAAAACCAGGTAAAATTATGTTCGAAATCGGAGGGGTACCTTACGATATCGCTAAGGAAGCTTTAAGACTTGCTGCACAAAAATTACCAGTAGTTACTAAATTCATCGTTGCTAACGATTTTGTTAAACCTCTATAATCTTTGAATACAATGAAAAATGCTGATATTAAAAATTTAAGCGCGGGTGATATTCAAGCTCAATTAACTGAAGCAAAAGCTCAATATTCTAAATTGAAATTGGCTCATGCAATCAGCCCAATTGAAAACCCGATTCAAATCAGAGATTTGAGAAAGACAATCGCAAGACTAAACACTGAGTTAACTAACAAACAATAATTTCATTTTACAATGGATAGAAATTTAAGAAAAGAAAGAATCGGAGTGGTTTCCAGCAATAAAATGGAAAAAACTATTGTTGTTAGTGAAACTACAAGAGTAAAGCACCCGATGTACGGTAAATTCGTTTTGAAAACGAAAAAATATACTGCACACGACGAGAACAACGAATGCACAGAAGGTGATACAGTTCTTATCCAAGAAACTAGACCTTTGAGCAAGAGCAAGAGATGGAGATTAGTAAGAATCATTGAAAAAGCTAAGTAATAATGTTACAAACAGAATCAAGATTAAAAGTTGCTGATAACACAGGTGCTAAAGAAGTACTAGTTATTAGAGTTCTGGGAGGAACCAGAAGAAGATATGCTTCAGTTGGTGATAAAATCGTTGTTACTATCAAGGATTCTACACCATCAGGAAACGCTAAAAAAGGTCAGGTATCTAAAGCTGTAGTAGTAAGAACTAAAAAAGCAGTAAGAAGAAAAGATGGTTCATACATCAAATTCGACGACAATGCTTGTGTATTACTAAACGCAGCGGGAGAAATGAGAGGAACGCGTGTTTTCGGACCAGTTGCTCGTGAGTTGAGAGACAAAGAATATATGAAAATCATTTCATTAGCTCCTGAAGTACTTTAATTTTTAAAATTTTTTAAAGAAATGTCAAAGTTAAAAATAAAAAGAGGAGATAACGTAATCATTACTACTGGTAAGAAAGATATCAAAGGTAAGACTGGTGAAGTTATTGAAGTGATCAAGAAAGAAGGAAAAGACCCTAGAGTAATCGTTGCAGGACTTAACATCGTTAAAAAACACGTTAAGCCTTCAGCTTCAAATCCTCAAGGAGGAATTACTGAAAAGGAAGCTTCTATTCATATCTCAAACGTAGCTTTAGTTGGTAAAGACGGAAAAGCTATCAAAATCGGTTACAAAATCGAAGGAGATAAGAAAGTGAGAGTTAACAAAGCAACGGGTGAAACTTTATAATTTGAATTAACATGGAATTTATAGCAAGACCCAAAAAAATATACAAAGAGCAAATTGTTCCTGCAATGATGGAAGAATTTGGGTACAAGTCAATCATGCAAGTACCTAGATTAGAGAAAATCGTTGTATCACAAGGTTTAGGAGATGCTACTGCAGATAAGAAAATTATTGATTATGCTGTAGAAGAATTGACAAACATTACAGGTCAGAAAGCAGTAGGAACTATCTCTAAGAAAGATGAGGCTGCATTCAAACTTAGAAAAGGTATGCCTGTAGGTGCAAAAGTAACGTTGAGAGCTCACAGAATGTATGAGTTCTTAGACAGACTTACTGCTTCTGCTTTACCTCGTATCAGAGATTTCTCTGGAATCAAAGCTGACGGTTTTGATGGTAGAGGTAACTACAACTTAGGTATTACTGAGCAGATTATCTTCCCTGAAATCGTGATTGACAAAGTGAAAAAAATCCAAGGGATGGACATCACTTTCGTTACGACTGCGAAAACAGATAAAGAAGCTAAAGCATTACTAACTCACTTCGGTTTACCATTTAAAAAGAACTAAGAAATGGCTAAAGAATCAATGAAAGCGCGTGAGCGCAAAAGAGAAGCACTAGTTGCTAAATACGCTGCTAAAAGACAAGCTCTTAAAGAAGCTGGTGATTACGAAGGACTTCAAAAATTACCTAAAAATGCTTCTCCTGTAAGATTACACAACAGATGTAAACTAACAGGTAGACCAAGAGGATACATGAGAACGTTTGGTATTTCCAGAGTAACTTTCAGAGAAATGGCAAACAACGGTCTTATCCCAGGTGTAAGAAAAGCTAGTTGGTAATAATTACTAATTAAAAATCGGGACAATTAAGTTGTCAAGATACTAAAGAATAAATATCAGACCGAAGTTTTCTGAAGTCTGATATTTTTCTCTTCAAGTCTTTTCAATACTGATTGTTCTTTAACCAATAATTTATAAAAGAAAAATGGTAACAGATCCAATTTCAGATTTCCTAACAAGAGTAAGGAACGCACAAAGCGCAGGCCACAAAGTGGTGGAAATTCCTGCATCGAAAATCAAAAAGGAGATTACTAAGATCCTATTTGATCAAGGGTATATCTTAAACTTCAAGTTTGAAGATAACGCTGTTCAAGGAGTGATCAAAATCGCTTTAAAGTACGATAAGCAAACTAACAAACCTGCTATTAAGTCTATTCAAAGAGCTTCTAGACCAGGTTTGAGACAGTACAAAGGTTCTACTGAACTTCCAAGAGTACTAAACGGTTTGGGTATTTCTATCATCTCTACTTCTAAAGGAGTAATGACTGACAAGAAAGCTAGAGAAGAGAAAGTAGGCGGTGAAGTAATCTGCTATGTTTATTAATTTTTAATCAGAGGAAAATGTCAAGAATTGGTAAAGCAATTATAACAATTCCAGCAGGAGTTACAATCACTGAAAACAACGGTGTAGTAACTGTAAAAGGAGCTAAAGGAGAACTTTCTCAAGAGCTTACAGCAGGAATTACTGTAGAACAAAAAGATGGCGAACTGAATGTAAACAGACCATCTGATACTAAACAACACAAAGCGCTTCACGGTTTATACAGAGCGTTAATCAACAACATGATTGTTGGTGTAAATACAGGTTTCGAAAAGAAACTAGAACTAGTAGGGGTAGGATATAGAGCTTCACACGCAGGTCAAAAACTTGAGTTAGCTTTAGGATTCTCTCACGGTATCGTATTAGAACTTCCTAGCGAAGTAAAAGTTGATACATTGACTGAAAAAGGTAAAAACCCAATTATTACTTTAACGTCTCACGACAACCAACTTCTAGGAATGGTAGCTGCAAAGATCCGTTCTTTCAGAAAGCCTGAGCCATACAAAGGAAAAGGTGTAAGATTCGTAGGAGAAATTGTTAGACGTAAAGCTGGTAAATCTGCTTAATAAATTATAAGTATTATGGCATTAAGTAAATTAGAAAAAAGAATAAGAATCAAAAGAAGAGTAAGAGGGAAAATCTCTGGATCTTCTGAATTGCCAAGATTATCTGTATACAAAAGTAATAAGGAAATTTACGCTCAGTTAATCGACGATAAAAATGGTAAAACTTTAGCATCAGCTTCTTCAAGAGAGAAAGGTGTAGACGCTAAAGGTACTAAGACTGAAGTTTCTGCTGCTGTTGGTAAAGCTATCGCTGCTAAAGCTATCGCTGCAGGAATCGAAAGTATTGTATTTGACAGAAACGGTTTCGTATATCACGGTAGAGTAAAAGCTCTAGCTGATGGTGCGAGAGAAGGAGGACTTAAATTCTAATCATTAAATTTCGGAAAATATGTTAGGACTAGATAATATAGAAAGAGTAAAACCGGGAGGATTAGAATTAAAAGATCGTCTCGTAGCTGTTAACAGAGTAACAAAAGTAACTAAAGGGGGTAGAGCTTTCGGATTTTCTGCTATTGTTGTAGTAGGAAATGAAGAAGGTATTATCGGTTTCGGTTTAGGAAAATCTAAAGAGGTTGCTTCTGCAATTGCTAAAGCAGTTGAAGACGCTAAGAAAAACCTTGTGAAAGTTCCTGTAATGAACCATACTATTCCTCACCAAACTACTGCTAGATACGGTGGTGCAGATATCTTCTTAAGACCTGCTTCTCACGGTACAGGACTTATCGCCGGTGGTGCGGTAAGAGCGGTATTGGAATCAGCTGGTATTCACGATATCCTTTCAAAATCTAAAGGATCTTCTAACCCTCACAACGTGGTGAAAGCTACTTTCAAAGCGTTATTGGATATCAGAAGACCTGAAGAGATCGCTAGAATGAGAGGAGTTTCTCTAAGTAAAGTGTTTAACGGTTAATAATAAAAACAATGGCAACAATTAAAGTAAAGCAAGTAAGAAGCGCTATTGGTAGAACAAAAACCCAAAAGAGAACGCTTGAAGCATTAGGATTAAAAAAACTTCACCAAGTTGTAGAGCACGAAGCTACTCCTTCTATCTTAGGAATGATAGCTGCTGTAGGTCACTTACTAGAAGTTCAAAAATAATTTTATAAAAGAGAAATTAAAATGAATTTAAATAACATACAACCTGCTGCAGGATCTACTTTCAACTCAAAAAGAATTGGTAGAGGTCAAGGTACAGGAAAAGGAGGTACTTCAACAAAAGGACACAAAGGTCAGAAAGCTAGAGCTGGTTATTCTCAGAAGATCGGTTTCGAAGGTGGACAGATGCCTTTACAAAGAAGATTACCTAAATTCGGATTCAAAAACGTAAACAGAAAAGAGTTTAGAGGTGTTAACCTTGATACTATCCAAACTTTAATCGAGAACAAATCCATCACTGGAGAGATCACGAAAGAAGTTTTAGTAGCAAACGGGATCGTTTCTAAAAACGAATTAGTGAAAATTATGGGTAGAGGAGAATTGAAATCTGCGATTTCAATCTCTGCTGATAAATTCACGAAATCTGCTGAAGAGCTTATTGCTAAGGCAGGTGGAAAAGCAATTACCTTATAATACTTACTAATGAAAGAATTTATACAAACACTTAAAAATATTTGGAGTCTTAAAGAATTGAGAGATAAAATTCTCTTCACTTTAGGTATTATCCTTGTGTATAGATTCGCATCTTATATCTCACTTCCAGCAATTAACCTTGCAGAAGTGGGAGATCTCTTAGAGCATTATAAAAATCAAGGCGGTAACAAGCAAGGAGCAGGTCTCCTTGGCTTGCTTTCGTCGTTTACGGGGGGAGCTTTCAGCCACGCTTCCGTAATGGCGTTAGGGATCATGCCTTATATTTCTGCTTCTATTATTGTTCAGTTGATGGGGATGGCTATTCCTTATCTTCAGAAGCTTCAGAAAGATGGAGAGTCAGGTAGAAATACATTGAACCAAATTACAAGATGGTTAACGATTGGAGTTTGTCTGGTACAGGCACCTTCTTACTTAACTTCTATTACTCAATTATTCTTACCATATGCTCAGTTCCAGTCTGCATACTATGTAGAGCCAAATTCAATCATGTTCTGGTTACCAAGTATCGTTATTTTGGTTGCCGGTTCAGTATTTGCAATGTGGCTAGGTGAAAAGATTACCGATAAAGGTATCGGAAATGGTATTTCTATCCTTATTATGGTGGGAATCCTTTCAAGATTACCTGAGGCATTCGTACAGGAGATGGCCGTGCAGAACGGTAAAGGAGGAATGGGATCTATCATGATCCTTATTGAAGTATTATTCTGGATGGTGGTAGTTCTTCTCGCAGTAATCTTATCAGTAGCTGTTAGAAAAATTCCAATTCAGTATGTAAGCAGAGCTCAAGCAAGAGGAGGTGTAAACAAAAATCTTATGCAGGGCGCGAGACAATGGATTCCATTGAAAGTAAATGCTGCTGGTGTAATGCCGATTATCTTTGCTCAGGCATTGATGTTCGTACCAGGATTATTAACAAAATTCGATGAGTCTAACACTTTTCTTGCAGGTTTCAAGAATGTTTTTAGCTGGCAGTACAATGTATTGTTTGCGCTATTAATTATTATCTTCTCATTTTTCTATACTGCAATTACAATTCCGGTAAACCAGATGGCTGATGATTTGAAGAGAAATGGAGGTTTAGTACCGAAAGTAAGACCCGGTAAAGAGACAGCAGATTACTTAGATGATATTTTATCAAAAATTACCTTGCCAGGTGCAATTTTTTTATCTATCTTTGCAGTCCTTCCGGCAATTGTGCATGGAAGCTTTGTTCAGACAGATGCGTTTGCCCTATTTTTCGGGGGAACGTCCCTATTAATTATGGTAGGTGTAATTTTAGATACAGTTCAACAGATTAATACTTATCTGCTGAATCATCATTATGATGGTTTAATGCAGTCTAAACTGTCTAGAACGACTGGATATTAATTTATGGCAAAACAAAAACATATTGAACAAGACGGCGTTATAACGGAAGCACTTTCGAACGCTCAGTTCCGTGTAGAACTTGAAAATGGGCATATTCTTATTGCTCATATTTCTGGTAAAATGCGAATGCACTATATTAAACTTTTACCTGGTGATAAGGTAAAACTAGAAATGTCTCCCTATGATTTAACGAAAGGGAGGATCACATTTAGATATTAAAAACATTTAGCCAAATGGAATTCTCATTCCATTTGGCATTTGTAAAAAATAAATACTATCAAAATGAAAGTAAGAGCATCAATTAAAAAAAGAAGCGCTGATTGCAAAATCGTACGCAGAAAAGGTGTACTGTTCGTAATCAACAAGAAGAACCCAAAATTTAAACAAAGACAAGGTTAATTAAATTATGGCGAGAATTGCAGGTATTGATTTACCAAAAAACAAAAGAGGAGTTATCGGTTTAACTTACATCTACGGAGTTGGAAGAAGTACTTCTTCTGAAATCCTTAAAGCTGCCGGTATCAGCGAAGACAAAAAAGTCAACGAATGGAATGACGATGAATTGGCTGCAATCAGAACTTATATCCTAGAAAACGTAAAAGTTGAAGGAGAATTAAGATCTGAAGTGCAATTGAACATCAAGAGATTGATGGACATAGGATGCCAACGAGGAATACGTCACAGACTTGGATTACCTTTAAGAGGCCAGAGAACGAAAAACAACTCTAGAACCCGAAAAGGAAAGAGAAAAACTGTTGCTAACAAGAAAAAAGCTAGTAAATAATCGTTAGGAATTATGGCAAAACAAACTAAAGTAGTTAAGAAAAGAAAAGTAAAAGTTGAAGCTATTGGTGAAGCACATATTCAGGCTTCTTTCAATAACATCATCATTTCTTTAACAAATAAAAACGGAGAGGTTATCTCTTGGGCTTCTGCCGGTAAAATGGGTTTCAGAGGTTCTAAAAAGAATACTCCATTTGCTGCTCAGATGGCAGCTGAAAATTGCTCTGCTGTAGCTCACGAAGCTGGTTTAAGAAGAGTAAAGGTGTTTGTGAAAGGTCCAGGTGCAGGTAGAGAATCTGCAATCAGATCTATCCACAATTCAGGAATTGAAGTTTCAGAAATCGTTGACGTGACTCCTATGCCACACAACGGATGTAGACCACCAAAAAGAAGAAGAGTTTAATTTTTAGAATTTACCCATTATGGCAAGATATATTGGACCTAAAACTAAGATTGCTAGAAAGTTTGGTGCTGCAATCTACGGAGATGATAAAAACTTCGAAAAGAGAAAAAACCAACCGCCAGGACAACACGGTCCTAACAAAAGAAGAGGTGCTAAAAAATCAGAATACGCAGTTCAGTTGGCTGAAAAACAAAAAGCTAAATATACTTACGGTATCTTAGAAAGACAGTTTGCTAACTTATTTGAAAAAGCACACAGAAGCAAAGGAGTAACAGGTGAAGTGCTATTACAACTTTGTGAATCAAGATTGGATAACGTTGTATACAGATTAGGGTTTGCTAAAACTAGATCTGGTGCAAGACAATTAGTTTCTCACAGACACATCACTGTGAACGGAGAAATTCTTAATATCCCTTCTTACTTGGTAAAAGCTGGTGATGTAATCACTGTAAGAGAAAAGTCTAAGTCTCTTGAAGTTGTTACCAATGCATTGGCTTCTAAGTCAAACTATGAGTGGTTACAATTCAACGATGAGAAGAAAGAAGGTACCTTCATTTCTGCTCCAGAAAGAATCCAAATTCCGGAGGACATTAAGGAGAACCTTATCGTCGAACTTTACTCTAAATAATTTTTTAATCAAATTTTTGCTCAACCCAATAATATGGCAATTTTACAATTCATAAAACCCGATAAAGTAATTTTACTTAACTCTGATGAATTTAAAGGTCAATTTGAATTCAGACCTTTAGAACCAGGTTTCGGGCTTACAATCGGTAATGCTTTGAGAAGAGTGTTGCTTTCTTCTCTGGAAGGATACGCTATTTCATCTATCAAAATAGAAGGTGTAGAGCACGAATTTTCAACTATTCCAGGAGTAATCGAAGACGTTACCGAAATTATTCTTAACCTTAAGCAGGTAAGATTAAAAGCTTCAGCAGAAGGCCAGGCTAACGAGCAGGTTGTTGCTAAAGTTTCAGGTCAAACGATCATTACTGCTGGTGATTTAGGAAAATCGATCAACGGATTCGAGGTATTAAACCCGGATTTAATGATTTGTAACCTAAATACTGATGTAACTTTCGAAATTACTTTCAATATTGAAAAAGGTAGAGGATATGTTCCTTCAGAACAAAATAAGTCAAACAATGCTCCTGTAGGAACAATTGCCATTGACTCTATTTTCACGCCGATCAAGAAAGTACAATACAGCATTGAAAATTATCGTGTAGAGCAAAAAACAGACTACGAAAAACTTGTATTAGATATAGAAACTGACGGGTCTATCAGCCCTCAGAATGCTTTAACTGAAGCTTCTAAGATATTAATTTATCACTTCATGTTATTCTCTGATGAGAGAATCACGCTTGAAACAGAAGCTGTAAAAGCATCTATCCAGTACGATGAAGAAACTCTTCACACAAGACAACTTCTTAAGTCTAAATTAGCAGATATGGATCTTTCCGTAAGAGCCCTTAACTGTCTAAAAGCAGCTGAAGTAGAAACTCTTGGAGAATTAGTTTCTTACAGTAAGTCTGATTTGATGAAATTCAGAAATTTTGGTAAAAAATCTTTGACAGAACTAGAAGAATTAGTGCATTCAAAAGGTCTTAACTTCGGTTTCGACGTTGCAAAATATAAGTTAGACGCTGATAAATAATTAATAATGAGACACGGTAAAAAATTCAATCACTTAGGAAGAACAGCTTCTCACAGAAGTGCTTTACTTTCTAATATGGCTTGTTCTCTAATTGAGCATAAAAGAATCAACACTACTGTAGCTAAAGCTAAAGCTTTAAGAGTATATGTTGAGCCTCTATTAACAAAAGCAAAAGAAGATACTACACATAACAGAAGAGTAGTATTCTCTTACCTTCAAAATAAATTTGCGGTTGCTGAATTATTCAGAACTGTAGCTCCTAAAATCGCTGAAAGAAACGGTGGTTATACAAGAATCATTAA
This sequence comes from Chryseobacterium culicis, assembly GCF_002979755.1. NCBI lineage: Bacteria > Pseudomonadati > Bacteroidota > Flavobacteriia > Flavobacteriales > Weeksellaceae > Chryseobacterium > Chryseobacterium culicis. Next base: position 693,862 of record NZ_PCPP01000002.1, read on the forward strand.
GACAGGTTTCAGACCAGGTGATGCTGCTGATATGGCTCTTATCGAATTAGTAGATTTCAACGAGCTTTACAACCCTAATGCTGAAGAGAAAAAAGCTACAAGAAGAAGCAGAAGATCAACTGCTGCACCTAAAAAAGCTGAAGCAGTAGTTGCTGAAGCTCCTGCAGTAGAAGAGAAAGTAGAAGAAGCTAAAGCTGATACTACTGAAGAAAAAACTGAAGAATAATATTCATTCAGATATAAATGAAAAACCATCCGGAATCCGGATGGTTTTTTTTTGTTTTATAATCAAAGAACAAGATCTTATTATATTTTCGTTCTTTTCAACTCAATAATATTATTACCCTGTTCAAGGTGAAGGCTGTCTCCTTTTACGCGTGCAGTCATATCATCTTTCTTGTAAATGGTTTCATCACCCTTTGTTTCTGTTTTTGGCAGGGTGAATGTTTTCTTATTGCTGGTAATAGCTACTGTACTTTCTTTCGGATCGTTTTTGAAAACAACCTTTACCAGAGTACCATCTGTAGCTTTATAAACAAAATCTGTTTTTTCGATTTTTTTACCATTTATATCTACTGTTGATGAACTTTGAGTCACAGAATCTATTTTTCCGTTGCTATCTGTGATTACAGTTTCTGAACTGTCTGTTTTGATAATGCTTTTGTTTCCGCTTTCACTTTTTTTACAGCTCACTACAGCCAATGCAAGTACAGCACCTAATGCTAAAAGACTTTTTTTCATGATTATATTATTTGATATTCAATATGATTTTTATACTTTAATTTTACAAAAATCATGCCTTACAATATGAGAAATTTTAACCGTTATTTATGCATATTTCTTTTATTTTTCTCCTTGAATACTATGTTTTCACAAAAGGGGAATTTTGAAATCAAAGATGGACATTTCTTCTTAAATGGAAAACCTTTCACAATTTATTCCGGAGAGATGCATTATCCAAGAATTCCGTCAGAATACTGGAAGCATCGTATGCAGATGATGAAAGCAATGGGTTTGAATACAGTGACCACTTATGTTTTTTGGAATTATCATGAAGAAGCTCCGGGGAAATGGAATTTTTCAGGCGAGAAAAACTTGCAGAAGTTTATAAAAACAGCCCAGGAAGTAGGTTTATATGTGATCATCCGTCCGGGACCTTATGTTTGTGCAGAGTGGGAATTTGGCGGATATCCATGGTGGCTGCAAAAGAATAAAGACCTTGAAATAAGAAGAGATAATAAATCCTTTTTAGAAGAATGTAATAAATACATCCATCAGTTGGCAAAACAGATCGTACCGCTGCAGATTAATAATGGAGGACCTGTGATTATGGTACAGGCAGAAAATGAATTTGGATCATATGCCGCTCAGAGAAAAGACATTCCTCTTGAAGAGCACAGGAAATACAGCCATAAGATCAAAGAAATGTTATTGAAAAATGGAATTTCAGTACCGTTATTTACTTCAGATGGGAGTTCACTTTTTAAAGGAGGTTCTATTGAAGGTGCTTTACCCACAGCAAATGGAGAGAGCGATATTGATGTTTTAAAGAAAAGTATCAATGAATACAATGGAGGGAAAGGTCCTTACATGGTGGCAGAATATTATCCGGGTTGGCTGGATCATTGGGCAGAACCTTTTGTTAAGGTTTCCACAGAAGAAGTCGTAAAGCAAACAAAGCTGTATATAGAAAATGGTATTTCTTTTAATTATTATATGATTCATGGGGGAACTAACTTTGGGTTTACGAGCGGAGCCAATTACGATAAGGATCATGACATCCAGCCGGATCTTACCAGCTATGATTATAATGCTCCCATCAGTGAAGCAGGATGGGCTACCTCTAAATACAATGCTTTGAGAGAAATTTTTCAAAAAATAAACAAGCATACACTTCCTGACGTTCCAAAGCCCATCAAAGTGATTACGATTCCTGCAATTGAATTTTCAAAAGTAAGCTGTCTTTTTGATCTTACCGATCATCAGAAACCCCTTATAAGTGACAAGCCGCTCACATTTGAAGATCTTAATTTTGGAAACGGATATATGCTCTACAGAAGAAAGTTTGATAAAGATCAGAAAGGAAAACTGGAGATAAAAGGGTTGCGGGATTATGCGAATATCTACATCAATGGAAAATGGAAAGGAGAAATGAACAGGATACATAAAAAGTATGATCTTGATCTTGAGATAAAATCAGGAGACCGACTGGAGATTCTGGTGGAAAATATGGGTAGGGTTAATTACGGAGCAGAGATTGTGCATAATCTAAAAGGAATTATAAGCCCTGTGAAAATGAATGGGATTGAGATGGTTGGAAACTGGGAAATGCTTCCTCTGCCATTTGATACTTTTCCTAAACATCATTTTAAAAGTAAAGATATTGCAGACCATTCACCAGTGATTCAGGAAGCTGAATTTACCCTTGATGAAACGGGAGATACTTTTCTTGATATGAGAAATTTTGGAAAAGGAATTGTTTTCATCAACGGAAAAAATGCAGGAAGATACTGGAGTACTGCAGGGCCCCAACAAACACTTTACATTCCTGGAGTATGGCTGAAAAAGGGTAAAAACCTCATTCAAATCTTTGAACAGATTGAGTTTCATTCTACTATAAGCAGTATTGATCATCCTATTCTTGATCAACTTATGAAATAACAATTTATTTCATAATATGTATTAATATTTAATTGTTTTTGTTTTAATTTATTATGAAATAATTAGATTTATATTGTTTCTGAGTGGAAAATTGATTAAATTTAGTAAAACTAAAAGACTGAAACCATCACGGCAAACTCAAACACTAATATTACACAAAGGTGTAATTGATTTCAAACTGTTTTCTGTTGAAATTTGCTTCAAACAAACAAAGTCATGAGCATTTCCATAGCCATAGTAGAAGACGAAAAAAACTACAACAATGCGTTGAAGAAGGTCATCAATTATCAGAAGGATATGAAAGTAATTGCTCAGTTCTTTGATGGGAATGATGCCATGATGAATCTCCCTGATATTTCCCCTGATGTCGTAATGATGGATATCCAGCTACAGGATATGCTCGGAATCGAAATCATAGAAAAGCTCCGAAAAGAAATGCCCAATACACAGTTTATCATGTGTACCAGTTTTGATGATGATGAAAAAATCTTTAATTCTTTAAAAGCTGGCGCAATGGGATACCTGGTAAAAGGAGAAAGCATGGATAAGATTCTTTCGTCTATACGGGATGTGTACCATGGAGGTGCTCCTATGAGTTTCTCTATTGCAAGAAGGGTATTGATGCATTTCGAAAAAAAACTTCCGGAAATAAAAGGCTTTGATGAACTTACGGAACGCGAAAAGGAAATTCTTGAACTTCTTTCACAGGGGCTGCTCTACAAAGAGATTGCAGATCAGAAATTCATCAGCATTGATACCGTAAAAAAACACGTAGGAAATATTTACAGAAAACTCCACGTAAACAATAAAGTGGAGGCCGTTAATAAATTTAATCAATCAAAAAACTAAGAAATCATGGAAAACAACAATTACAATCAAGAAGTTATCAAAAATGTGAAACAACATGTTGGAGATAAGCTTAAAAATTTGGTCTACAGTAAAACTGAAGGAGCGTTAGAAAGCGTACATCATGATGTTGGTGTAATGTTCATGTACCAGGCTAGTTCCGGGGTTCTTGAAATACTTAATACAGACAATAAGCGACATTATTTAGATGGTTACATTTTAGATATCAGTACAATTGAAACATTATATAATGAATATAGTTCAATAGGAAATGGATTGCAATTTAATTTTATTTTCTTGACAAGAGATGAGTACGTTAAGCTTACTGGAGATAGTTCAGTATTAGATATTTCTGAGCTTTCAAATGAATTTTTGTATTTGGTGGTTACCCCATTAGATAATCATAATAACCCATTCAATAGACATTTTGTTATTTTTAATCTGAATTATGCATTTGACATCAATAGTATTATTGTAAGCGAATCAGATTTCATTACTCTCCGCAATAATTTCCTAAGGAATAATTTATATGAGGCTACTTCTACTTATAGCAGTCCTAAAGATGGGTCTGTACTATTGAGATATACTTGGGATAATCTAAAAGAAATTATGAATGAAACCAATTCTTCTAGAGAAAAGTATAGACAAGTACAATTTATTTTGGGCGAGGTTACTCCTTATAAGATTTTATCTGACTTTTTCAGAAGAAATCCTCAATACGGTTTGGATGAACCAAAATATCGACGAGCCTATTCTGACCATGAAAAACAATTAACCGTTGTAGGCATGTATTTACCAGAAGAAATCAATGGTAAAGAAGGCTACTTCGATATGGGCTCATTATATCCGTAAAATGTTAATTCAAATAGTATATATTGCAGTACTCTTGGCAGCTACTGTAAAGTCTATAGTTTTAGCTGGAAAGAAAGGTCTTTCCAGCCAAAACTATTTTGCTATTTTCTTATTCCTTTCACTTTGTCTGGAACTGTATGGACATTATAAAATATTTCATAAAGAATTTGACTTTGCTTATCTGTTTAATTATTACAGCATTTTTTTGATTATATTTTTTGGCATCTACTATGCTAAAATTTTCCCTAAGAAACTCAGCATATTTTTCCGGTATGTTCTGATGGCCATACTTGCCTATATTATTCTGTTTGTAAAGTTTTACAGTGATAATTATGAAAATAGATTAGGAATATTAGTGTGTTTTTATTTTATCATTAATGTGCTGGTTTGGTTTTATATCAGATTAAAAACCTTTGAAGAAATAAAAATTCTGGATGATCCACATTTTTGGGTTTCCTGTGGGTTACTTTTTTGGAGCATTTTCTTTATTTTCAGATCTATCCCAATGTTTTTCCTTCGAGATAATGATCCAGGACTTTTACAAATTTTAAAAATTATGCAGTATTGTGTTAATATTATCATGTATGGAATGTTCTATATTGCTTTAAGGAAATTTGAAAATAAAAACACGATATGAAGCAACTTCCTGATACAATAAGATTGGCTTATATCATTGCTGTTATTTTGTTAATAACTTTTGTCATATTTATTGTTTTAATAGTTGTTCTGTATAATAAAAGACAGCTTTTTTTTATTCAACAGCAGCAACTCAAAGAATCCGAACACCAAAACCAGCTTCTCCAAAAAGAACTCGAAAAACAGAAAGTACTGGAACAGGAACGGGAACGTATTTCCCACGATATGCATGATGATCTTGGAGCAGGAATTTCGGCATTAAAACTTCAGGCAGAATTTCTGAAACAGAAAGCTGAAGATGATGATCTGCAAAGTGATATTGATGAGCTCTTGAAAACTTCCGAGGAAATGAATATCTCCATGCGGGAAATGCTCTGGAGCCTGAACTCTGGAAATGATACATTAGGAAGCTTTATTGATTATGCTGTCCTTTATACCGGAAATTTTCTAAAGAAAACAAAAATCGTGGTGTACTCGGAATATGAAAGCATCATTGCAGAAACCTCCCTTTCCACTGAAATGAGGCGTAATCTTTTTCTCTGTTTAAAAGAAGCCGTTAATAATGTTTATAAACACAGTCATGCAAGTACTTTGAAACTTTCATTTTTGCAGGAAGAAAATACCTTTTCAATGAAAATTTCTGATAACGGAACCGGGATTTCGGAGGATCAGAAAGAAGGAAATGGTCTCCGGAATATGAAAAGAAGAATGAGTGAATTGTCTGGTGAATGCAATATCCTTTCTGACAACTCCGGAACTTATCTGGTTTTTAAAATAATAGTATAAATAAATTACCCTTTTGTGTACTTGACAGGTACATTTTTTAGAGGGAAATTTGATATATAAAATTAAAAGCCATGAAAACTCTTATTAACGACAGTATTGGAGATTTAGAAGCTGCTTTAAAAAACAACAGTGATCTTCAGGAGAAGTTCAAAACAAATCCTATAGAAGCGATTAAAAATGTAGAAATAAGAAATCCTAAAGATACAGACTATTGGATCTACAGGATTATTGTACTGATGCTTGGGCTGGCAGTCATTGCTATTATTGCAGGACTTATTCTCATTGCTTACTGGAATGACGGATCCTCCAAAGATAATCAGCTGGTCACCATCTTTGCCACCATTTCATCAGGAGCAATAGGTGCCCTGGCTGGCCTTCTGTCTCCTTCACCCAGAAAATAATAAATAGCTTATCATAATTGTATAAAGAAGCTCACTTTTTAAGGTGAGCTTTTTTAGTGTTCCTCTATTTTTAAGATCCAGAAAATGTGGAATTATCATAATATAAATTAACTAAAATTTAACTTCGATTTATTTCAAAAAAATCCCGTGAAATACCCCTAAAAGTTAAATTTTGATTAAATTTGTCTAAACTAAAAAAAATAAAAAATGAGTGCAATTTCTTACATAGAAGCAAGACAGATTTTAGATTCCAGAGGAAATCCTACCATTGAAGTAGATGTATTTACAGAAAGCGGGGCAATGGGCCGTGCAGCTGTACCTTCAGGAGCGTCTACAGGAGAACACGAGGCGGTAGAATTACGTGACGGTGGTTCAGAATATCAGGGGAAAGGAGTTCTGAAAGCTGTTGAAAATGTTAAAGAAGTAATTGCAGAGAATTTAGTGGGGCAGCCGGTTTTTGAACAAAACTATATCGATCAGATTATGATTGATCTTGACGGAACGCCTAACAAAGGAAATCTTGGTGCCAATGCTATTCTTGGGGTTTCTTTGGCTGTAGCCAGAGCTGCTGCTGCAGAATTGGGAATGCCTCTTTATAAATATGTTGGAGGAGTAAATGCCAATACACTTCCTGTTCCAATGATGAATGTAATCAATGGTGGATCTCACTCAGATGCTCCTATCGCATTCCAGGAATTCATGATCATGCCGGTAAAAGCAGATTCTTTCTCTCACGCATTGAGAAAAGGAACTGAAATCTTCCACAACCTAAAATCTATTCTTCATTCAAGAGGATTATCTACTGCAGTAGGTGACGAAGGTGGTTTTGCACCTACTTTCAAAGGAACTGAAGATGCTTTGGATACTTTACTTCAAGCTATTGAAAAGGCAGGTTATAAGCCAGGTGATGACATTATGTTGGCATTAGACTGTGCAGCTTCTGAATTCTACAAAGACGGAATTTATGATTACAGAAAATTCCAGACTCCGGATGCGGCTCAGTTTTCAAGCAGCGAGCAGGTTTCTTACTTAGCGGAACTGGCTGCAAAATATCCAATCATTTCTATCGAAGATGGTATGCAGGAAAACGACTGGGAAGGTTGGAAAATGTTAACCGATAAAATCGGTGACAGAGTACAGCTTGTTGGTGATGATTTATTTGTAACCAACGTAGAAAGACTATCCAGAGGAGTAAAAGAAAATATTGCCAACTCAATCCTTGTAAAAGTAAACCAGATCGGTTCTCTTTCTGAAACAATGGCTGCTGTACAAATGGCTCAGAACAACAAGTTCACTTCAGTAATGTCTCACAGATCAGGAGAAACTGAAGATTCTACAATCGCTGATTTAGCAGTAGCAATGAACTGTGGACAGATCAAAACAGGTTCTGCTTCAAGATCAGATAGAATGGCAAAATACAACCAGTTATTGAGAATTGAAGAAGCTTTAGGCGAAACTGCAATTTTCCCAGGATTGGAAGCATTTAAAATCAAAAGATAATTAATCGAATTTATAAATAACGGCAAGCGAAATTTTTAGTTTGCCGTATTTTATGGAAAGTGGTATATTTAAAAAAAATAAATAAATAATGTCAGACAACAAAGTAATATTGAATTACGACGGTAATTCATATGAATATCCTATCGTGGATAGTACTATCGGAGACAGAGGGATTGATATTTCAAAATTAAGAGACCAGACAGGTTTGATCACTCTGGATTTAGGTTACAAAAATACAGGAGCTACTATTAGCGACATCACTTACTTAGACGGAGATAAAGGAGAATTATTCTACAGAGGTTATCCAATTGAGCAGATTGCTGAAAAATCTAACTTCACTGAAGTAATGTATCTTTTATTACATGGAGAATTACCTACTCAGGATCAGTTTACTTCATTCGACAACAACATTAAAAAATATAACTTCATCGCAGACGAAATGAAAAAGATCATTGATGTTTTTCCTCGTTCTGCTCACCCTATGGGAGTTTTATCTTCTATGACTTCTGCATTGACAGCTTTCAACCCAAAGGCAGTTAACGTAAACTCTAAAGAAGAAATGGATCACGCTGCAGAGCTGATGATCGCTAAGTTCTCTCACCTTTGTGCTTGGACTTACAGAAAAACCCAAGGTTTACCATTAAACCACGGGGATAACAACCTAAACTACGTAGAGAACTTCTACAAAATGGCATTCAGATTACCAAATGCTGATTTCGAAATCGATCCGGTAGTTGTAGGTGCTTTAGATAAATTATTAATTCTTCACGCAGACCACGAACAAAACTGTTCTACTTCTACAGTAAGAATGGTAGGTTCTGCTCATACAGGTCTTTTTGCTTCTATCTCTGCGGGGGTTTCTGCACTTTGGGGACCACTTCACGGTGGAGCTAACCAAGCAGTAATCGAAATGCTTGAATTGATCGAAAAAGATGGAGGTGACGTATCTAAATATGTTGCTAAAGCAAAAGATAAGAGTGATAACTTCCGTCTAATGGGATTCGGACACAGAGTTTACAAAAACTTCGACCCAAGAGCGAAAATTATCAAGAAAGCTGCTGATGATATCCTTACAGCATTAGGGATCCAGGATAAAGCTCTTGACATTGCTATGCAGTTAGAAAGAGTAGCGCTTGAAGACGAATACTTCGTAGAAAGAAAGCTATATCCAAACGTAGATTTCTATTCAGGAATCATCTACAGAGCGTTAGGAATTCCTACAGAAATGTTTACTGTAATGTTTGCATTAGGAAGACTTCCAGGATGGATTTCTCAGTGGAAAGAAATGAGACTGAAAGGAGACCCAATCGGAAGACCAAGACAGGTTTACCAAGGTGCTCAGGAAAGAAACTACATCGATATTGCAAGCAGATAATATTTGCTTATACCATAAAAAGAATCCCAAAGCTTGCTTTGGGATTCTTTGTTTTTATCATGATGCCTTATTCAGTGATGGCTAAAGCTGCAATAAGATCTTCTTCAATTCTGAAATAAAAATTCAAAAGTATCGGGCTGCCGTCAAAAGATCCTGAAATATTGATTTTCAGTTGAACTGTATTCTCCTGAGTAGAAAAAATCTGTATCTCAAAGAAGGTTTGAAACTCATTATTGGATTTCTCATTCCATTGTCTGATTTCCTCTTTCCCTTTATAGATTTTTCCTTCATCAAACACCGTTGCATGATCGGAGAAACAACGGGATAAAGATGTGCTGTCAAAAACCTTTTGTGCTTCTAAAAACTCTTGTAAAATGTTAGGTAAGTTCATATTATCGTTTTTAAAATATTAAATAGTAGGAATCGTTCCGCCGTCTATTATATACTCGGTGCCTGTTAAATATTGTGCCCGTGGAGAAACAAGGAAACCTACAAACTCTGCAATATCTTCGGGTTGTGCCGGCTTACCGATAGGAATTCCTCCCAATGCATCCATCACGCTTTGAGTAGCTTCTTCCACCGAAGTTTTGGAGCTTTCAGCAATCCGTTCCATCATTCGGGTTGCAGATGAAGTCATAATCCATCCCGGAGACACCGTAAGTACACGAACTCCTTTTGGTGAAACTTCTTTTGATAAACCTTTGCTATAGTTGATTAACCCGGCTTTGGCAGCAGCATAAGGCAATGTAGAATCAAATAAAGGTAGTCTTCCCTGAATAGAAGCAATATGAATGATTACTCCCGCTTTCCGCTCCAGCATTTGTGGCAGAAATCCTCTGTCTAGACGGACAGGTACCAAAAGATTGGTCTGGATCGTGCTTTCCCAATCTTCATCACTCAGAACCGCAAAACCACCACCAGGCGTATCTGAACCACCCAGAGTATTAATCAGAATATCCAGTCTCCCAAATGTGGAAAGAACTTCGTCTACCAGTTTTTCAGTTTCTTTTATACGGCTCAGATCTCCCGCAATAAAATGCAATTGATTGTTCAGCTCTTCAGGTTGATTTCTTGCGGTAACAATTACCGTGGCACCAGCAGCCAGCAGTCTTTCAGCAATTGCTTTTCCTGTTCCTTTTGTACCTCCGGTTACCAAAGCAATTTGACCTGATAATTCATTGTTGAAATTAAATAGTTCTGTCATTATTTCTTTTTTTGTACAAATTTCAGGAGTACGTAAGATTCATACAAGTACGGACTTACGAATCATATAGGGATAAATTAATCCCCTATTGTGGTCTCATCTCATTGTGCTACATTTGTTTTATGTATGAAAGAAAAATTCCACCCAATCTGAATTGCGGACTTGATCTGATTGCTGAGGTGCTCTATGGCAAATGGAAAATCCGTTTGCTATGGTTTATTAATGAAGGATTCCAAAGACCCAGCGAATTGCAGCGGAAAATTCCTGATGCTTCCCGCAGAGTACTAAATGTACAGTTGAAAGAACTTGAAGAACATGAACTTGTAATAAAGAAGATTTATCCCGTAGTACCTCCAAAAGTAGAATACAGGCTTACAGAATTCGGGCAGACGCTGATTCCGGTGATTGCTGCATTGGGAAAATGGGGAGACGATCATGAAGAACGTTTACGGATTTTAATCTTGAAAAGGCTTGAAAATCCATCACAAAGTGAGGCAGATCTGACCTAGTTGTCAATTTTTTATATTTTACAAAATTGAATATAATAATTTGATTAAATTTACTACTGTAAAAAATTAATACCCAATGAATTTCGGACAACAGATGTTATTTTTCTTCAGTGCAGTAGGAGCGTTTAATGGACTTCTGCTGGGAATCTATCTGCTGTTCATTAAAAAACAGAAATACCTGCCGGATTTTTTCCTTGGACTTCTTCTTTTAATGCTAAGTTCAAGAGTAGGGATTTCCGTATTCATGTATTTTTATCCGGATTTGCCCAGAATCATTCCACACTTGGGAATGTCAGCATTGTTCTTCACCGGGCCGGCTTTATATTACTATGTGAAATCTTCCTTTCAGCAGGATCAGTTTGATTGGAAGAACTGTCAGAAATCGTTTGGAATATTAACGCTTGTTTTAGGAGCTGTCGGGTTATTATATTTATTTTTTCCTATTACCTGGGATCACTATTTTGGAACCTTTATTTATACTGTTTGGTCAATATTCGTATTTCTTGCAGCCTATCAGTATTATATTTTCATTAAACAGAATCATAAAAGCCCCAACAATTTTGTCCTTCCGGTTCTGGTGAGTAATGTGATTATCTTTTTGAGCTATCAATTGATTTCTACGGGTTGGATACAAATATATTATTGTGCAGGAGGAAGCCTGGTGTTTTCTTTTGTGCTGTATGCCAATTTTTTAATTCTATTTAATAAGAAATACCAGCAGCTTCCGGTAAAAGAAGCGACAAAATATTCCAATAAAAAGATTTCCGGAGAACAGGCAGATAGTTTCGTATCCAGATTAGAAAGATTGATGAGTACAGAAGAACTCTATAAAAACCCAAACCTGAAATTGAGCGATCTTGCTTCAAGAATGAATATATCTGCTCACCAGCTTTCTCAGCTGTTGAATGATAATTTAGGGAAAAGTTTTGCGACGTGCATCAATGAATACAGAATCAATGAAGCCTGTGAGAAAATAGAAAATGGTTCCTATCTGAAAATTGAAGAGATAGGGTATGAAGTAGGATTCAACTCCAAGTCAACTTTCTTTTCCACATTCAAGAAAATAAAAAATACAACACCTCTTTTGTATAAACAGTCTCAAACCCTTACTGAGCCTGGGTTTCATAGTTCAAATTTATAATTCAGTACTGCGGAATTTCAATTTCAAAACCGTAATATTACAGCAAGCCGATACTTTTGATTTCATAAAATTTACTATTTATGATCATCAAATTATGGCTTTTGATACTGTTCCTGTTTCTTTCATTTTGTGGAAAAGCACAGAAAGCAGCCCCAGATTCTCTGACTGAAACAAAATCTTCCACAACCCATATTTCAGAAGTGGTTATCCAGTCAGCTCCAAGAAAAGTAAAACTGAGTGACGGAAATCTTGTAATGTCTATTGCGGGAAACAAAGACTTTAAAACCTCTACCCATCTTCTCGATGTGTTAAGAAAAACACCGGGTGTTACAGTAGACCAGGAAGACGGAATTTTTATTGGAGGAAGAATTACTCCCGCAATTTTTATTGATGGCAAGCCTGTTGTGATGAGTAATCAGGAAATACAGGCGTATTTACGGTCTTTATCACCTGAAATGGTAGAATCTATAGAAGTAAATACCAATCCGTCTTCAAAATATGATGCGGAATTTAAGGGAATTATTGATATTAAATTAAAAAAGAATACCAGCCTCGGCTGGAAAGCCAATTATAACGGCAATGTCTACGTGAATAAATTTAACTATCGGGAAAATGCAGTGAGCTTATCTTACCATACAGGAAAGGTGACGTACAACTTGCAGGCAGGTTATAATGAAGGAATTTCAACCTATCGATATAAAGCCTTACAACAGTTAGCGAATACTAATGTCCTGCGCACCAATACCTATCAGAAAGACTTTGGTAAAGTGTATAATATTCAGGCAGGAGCAGATTTCAGACTGAATGATAAAAACAGAGCCGGGATCAATCTGAGAGGAAACTTCCGGAACATTGACCGTATCCGTAACGGATCTCTTTATGCTACTGATAAGAATGAAAAACAACTGGTATTCCATACAATAAATGAAAACTCTACGGATTATTCACAGGATAACTATGGGCTCACAGCAGATTATTCTTTCCAAAACAAAGGATTTAAGCTTACTTTTCTTGGGAATTATCTTTCCGTTAAAAATAAACAGGATGATGATTTTATTAATAGAGATCAAGCTACAGCGAATCTTTTATCTTATTGGAAATCTGACTTACTTAACAAAATTAATATCTATACTGCTCAGATAGATGCTTCCCAAAAAATAAATACTATATATCTTGAAGCAGGCATCAAGTACAGCAATTCCGACACCCATAATAATATCAGGTATGATACACTGTCTGCCGGAAATCAGTTTGTTTTTGATCCTACGCGAAGCAATATATTTTCCTATAAGGAGAGAATATGGTCAGGCTATCTTTCTTACAGACAAAAGATAGGGAATTTGCAGATCAATGCCGGATTGAGATTTGAAAATACAAGCAGTATTTCCAATGCTGTTACTTTGGATTCCGTTGTTTCCAGAAACTACCTGAAATGGCTTCCGTCATTAAGTACAAGCTATGCTTTTAATAAGTCCAGTGAACTTTCTCTTTCCTATAGCAGGAAGATAACAAGACCGAGTTTCTGGCAGCTTAATCCGTTCAGGTTTTATTTCAGTCCTCTCAATTACTCGATGGGAAACCCCTATTTACTACCTTCTTTGACCAGTCAGATCAAAGCAACCTATCGTTATAAAAACTGGGTGACAAGCTTTACAGTTGGAAAAGAAAAAGAGGTGATGACCCGTTATCCTCTTTATAATCCGGAAACGAATGTACTGGAATATTTAGGAACAAATCTTCCCTATCGTAACTTTGCTGTCCTGGAAACCAGCTTTCCCATCAGAATTACAAAATGGTGGAATCTCACGAGCCAGATCGCAGGATATTACAATTATGAGTTCAGACCTTATCTGGATGAGGTCTTTGCATTGAATATCTATAATTATGAAGTAAGATTGAATCAGGTATTTTCGCTTCCAAAAGGATTTACGGTGAATCTGTTTGCCAATTATGAGTCTAAAACGGGAAATAGCCTTTACATTTTCAAACCAAGGTATACCGTTGATGTATCAGTCCAAAAGTTATGGCTTGATAATAAACTGAACACAAAAATCGGGTTTAATAATCTCTTTGATTCTTATGAACAGCAGTTAGAATTCCGCCATAAACAAATTATGGATAACCGTACTGTCCATTGGTGGGATAGCAGCCGACTGGTATTTTCGCTTAGTTATAATATAGGAAGTTCGAAATATCAGGTAAATGAAACCCAGAAAACGGAAGAAGAAAACAGAACAAGATAAGAAAGCCTGCTTGAAAAAGCAGGCTTCGTTTTTATTATGGGCATTGGCATCTGTCGCATGTCCAGATATAGCAGTTTCCTGCATCATCCCATTCGCAGCATCTTCTGCCTGTTGAGATTGGAGCACCTCCCATTACAGATTTTTGTTGATCTCTTCCTAATTTTTGTGCATTTTTCAGCACTGGATTGTTCTTGTTCATGACTTTGATTTTTGGTGTTAATAGTTACGTTTTACTGTTTATAATTTCGCGAAAATTATATCACTAATATAGGAAATTAAATAATATAATTATCTGTTTTTTGCTTCTTATGTAGATGGAAAATAGTAAGTTGTAGATGTTTTTGGAACTATTCACTGCAGTTGGCGGAACAGACAAGGAAATTTTGTGGAAGGGTGCTGGTTTTGGAAGCCAAATTTAATACATAAAATAATGCAAAAGTTTTACAGATAGAGACCTTTACTTATATTTGTAGTATTGCATAAATCTTTATGAGACTAAACATTAAAAACGAAACGGGGAGGCTGAAGTCAGTAGTTCTAGGCCAGCCTAATTCATTGGGAGCAGTTCCCACACTAGAGGAAAGTTATGACGCAAAGTCATATTACTCAATCGAACACAACATTTATCCTAAAGAAGAGGATATTATCAATGAAATGAATGCTTTTGAAGCAGTGTTAAAAAAGTATGACGTTGAAGTACTGCGTCCAAGTATCATCAAAGACTACAACCAGGTTTTTTCCAGAGACGTAGCCTTTGTAATTGATGACAAGATGATCATTTCCAATGTGATCGCGGACAGAGCAGACGAGCAGGAAGCATACAAAAGCGTTTTTGAAAAAGTAGCATGGAGAAAGATCATTAACCTTCCGGAAACAGCACACATTGAAGGAGGAGACGTAATCGTATGGAATGATTTTATTTTTATCGGAACCTGCTTCAGCGAGGATTACAGAAACTATAAAACGGCAAGAACCAACGAGTATGCCATTGAAATCTTAAAAGAATATTTTCCAAAGAAAAGAATCATTGATCTGGAACTGAAAAAAAACGATAAAGTTCCGTTTGAAGGTATTCTGCATTTGGACTGCACATTTAATCCGGTAGGAGAAGACAAATGTATCATTTATAAAAACGGGTTTGTAGATGAAAGCGATTACCGTTTAATCATCGATATTTTCGGAGAAGAAAACTGTTTCCACATCAATGATGAAGAAATGTTTGAAATGTTCCCGAATATTTTCTCCATTTCACCTGATGTAGTAGTTTCAGACAAAGCATTCACGAGAATGAATGATCACTTGAGAAACGAATGGGGAATGACTGTTGAAGAAATCCCTTACAGAGAAATCTCTAAAATGGGAGGCTTGTTGAGATGCTCTACAATGCCGCTTGTGAGAGAATAATCAGGTAGGAGAGTTTTAGTGTTTGAAAGTGAGAGAGTTTTTACTCTTTCAATCTTTTTAATTTTTCAATCTTTTAATCAAAAAAAATGCAAACAACAGATACAGTATTAATGATAGAGCCGATTGCATTCGGTTATAACGCTGAAACAGCGAAAAACAATTACTTTCAGGTAGAACAAACGGGTTCTGACATCCAGTCGAAAGCTTTGGCAGAGTTCAATACCTTTGTCGGAAAACTGAGGGGAAAAGGAATCAATGTAATCACGATAAAAGATACGTTGGATCCCCATACTCCGGATTCTATTTTCCCAAACAACTGGGTAAGTTTCCATAAAGACGGGAAAGTGGTTTTATATCCGATGTTCGCTTCCAACAGAAGAGTGGAAAGAAGAGAAGATATTATTGAAAGCATCAAAGATCAGGGATTTGAAGTTGCTGAAATTGATGACTGGTCTTTCTCAGAAACTCAGGGGCATTTCCTGGAGGGGACGGGAAGTATGATTTTTGATCACGATAATAAAATTGCTTACGGTTCCGTTTCTTTGAGGCTGGATGAAAAACTGTTCAGGGAATTCTGTACAAAATTCGGATTCACTCCGGTTGTTTTCCACTCATTTCAGACGGTAGGAACAGAAAGACTTCCAATCTACCACACCAATGTCATGATGTGTGTGGCAGATCAATTTGTGGTAATATGCCTTGACTGTATTGATGATGAGCTGGAAAGAGAAAAAGTAACAGAAACGATTAAAGGTTCTGGAAAAGAAATTATCGAAATTTCAGAAGATCAAATGCAGCAGTTTGCGGGAAATATGCTTCAGGTTCAAAATAAAGACGGAGAGAAATTTCTGGTAATGAGCCAGACGGCTTATCAATCTTTATCAGCAGATCAGGTGGCGGCTATTGAAAAATACTGCGAAATTATCTATTCAGACCTTAATACCATTGAAGTAAATGGAGGAGGAAGTGCAAGATGTATGCTTGCTGAGGTTTTTCTTCCAAAAAAATAATATATTTACGAAAAAATTAATTGAACCCATTATCAAGTAAAGGTTTACATATTCTTCTGACTTTGGAAACAGAGTCAGAAGATTTGTTATTAGACAGCAAAGGTTTTCTCGAGTTTACAGAAGAAATTCTGAAAACCAAAGAGGTGGAAATTGTAGGAGTGACTAATCATATTTTTGAAAATGAAAGCTTTACTTCCGCAGTAATCCTTAAAGAATCTCACCTTTGTATTCACACGTGGCCGGAGTTTAAACAGCTTACTTTTGATGTTTTCCTTTGCAATTATTCACAGGACAATACCACAAAAGTAGAGCAGATTGCAGATGAGGTGGTTCAGTATTTTAAAGCTAATACCATTCAGAAACACAAAATTTACAGATAACCAATGCACTATGTCTGCCCAGCATGCGAATCAGAAAATAAATTAGACCTCACTTTTCCTGTTGAAGAATATGTTTGTAATACCTGTTCTCATCTCATTGATGTAGCTGGAAACAAACAAATGAAACATTTGAAAGTCCCTACAGAAAACGTTGCATTAGATGTCGGGCAAAAAGGAAAAATAGGAGAGGAAGAATATACTGTTGTTGCCATTATTGTTAAGCGGTATGGGTCCAGTATTTTCTGGCGCGAATATTATCTCAAAGACAGCAAAGGAAATGATGCTTTCCTGAGCGAAAGTGATGGGCATTGGGTTTTCCTGATTCCAATGCATCCTGACGATTTTAAAAGTAAAAATTCGAAATTACCAACCTATGCCGGACGAACGTATCGCTGGTACGAAAATTCTCAATGCAGTATTGAGGCAGCCGCCGGTTTTTTTGATGAACATCTGGATTTCAGCATTGCTACCTATAAAGAATACGTCAACGGAACACGCATGATCTCTCAGGAGAAGAGCAGCAAAAAAAGTCAGTATTTTTATGGGGTACATATCTCAAAATATGAGGTTAAAAGAGCTTTTAAAATAGCTAATATGCCCTATTATACAGGAGTTGGGATTGTTCAGCCTTATTATTTTGATATGAAACAGGCTTTAAACATCTTTTGTGTAGCTGCATTGATGATATGTCTGCTTCAGTTGTATGTTTATATCTCAAGAACAAACGAAACTGTTTTTGAGCAGTCTATCAACTTCGCTGATGTAAAAGATAAAGAACTTGTCAGTAAAAGCTTTACTCTTTCAGGCGGTTCAGCACCATTAAAAGTCAATGCTTTTTCAGCGGTTGATAATTCATGGGCGAATATTCAGCTGAGTCTTGTGAATGAGAATACTAACGAGGTGGTATATACTTCAAAAGATATTGAACAATACCACGGTTATGAAGATGGCGAAAGCTGGTCGGAAGGAAATCAGTCTGAAGAATTCAACCTTTGTGGGGTAAGCTCCGGAAAATATCATTTCCTAATTTCAGCTGAAAAAGAAGGATCATTATTACCTGCATTTTCCGGTCTTCAGTCGCCAGATTCAAAAATATTGATCTCCAGGGATAAATCCGGGGTTCTGGATGTTACTGATCTCTATACAGCACAATCCACCACTTTCATAGACGGGAAAACACTGGAAAAAGATACCACAGAATTGGGTAAACTGGTGAAAGCATCCTTTGGAACTTCAAAAATAGATTCCCTGATCAATGCTGAAGGACTAAAGCTTACAACGGATATTGTTGCATCCAACAACGATGTTAAGATTAAAGCAACCTGGCTTCCCGTTTCATTCTGGAATTTTGGAGTTATTTTATTCATAATGATTATTCTGTTTGTGGCGATGCTTATGGGAAAACATTCCTTTAATGTGAAGAAATGGAAGAACAGTTCAAACACCCCTTATTCTACATCATGATGACCAATATTGTAAACTACATAAGACAAAACCTGATGCTCTGCGTGATCGGAGGGTTTTTCATGACCCTGTTTGTATACCTTACCTACCAGGGAAGTCAGGTCTGTGACTGTGCGAAAACAGAAACATACCGCGACGGAACTACAAAAAGCCACTCCAGAGGAGGAGTTGGATTCTACAGATACTATCACAAATAAAAATATAAAACTATGGACAACATCAATTTCTTACCCATATTAAACTCGGTTCTTTACTCATTTCTGGGAATCGCTATTCTGCTGGTATGCTATTTCATTATTGAAAAACTTACCCCGGAAAAAACATGGCATGAGATCGCTCAGAACAAAAATATAGCACTGGCTATTGTTTTCGGAGCATTTATCATCGGAATTTCAATGATTATAAGCGCTGCAATTCATGGATAAGAAGAGGATTCCTCTTGAGCTGCTTTTATTGTTTTCAGTATTCGTCATTGCTACATGTGGATTGATTTATGAATTGGTGGCCGGAGCCCTGGCGAGCTATCTTTTAGGAGACTCTGTAAAGCAGTTTTCTTTCATTATCGGGGTGTATCTATTTTCAATGGGAGTAGGTTCTTACTTTGCGAAATTCATCAAAGGAAATCTTATTGATAAATTTGTTGAAATCGAAATCCTTGTAGGAATCGTGGGCGGAATCAGTTCTGTTGTACTGTTTATTTTGTTCAATACCCTTGCCCATTTTGAAAGCGTACTCTATCTTTTTGTCTTTTTCACAGGATGCCTCGTCGGAGTGGAAATTCCGCTTTTGATGAACATTCTGAAAGACAGAGTGCAGTTTAAAGATTTAGTTTCAAATGTCTTTGCATTCGATTATATCGGAGCTTTACTGGCTTCGATTCTTTTTCCATTGGTTTTAATTCCGAAACTGGGAATTGTAAAAACGCCTTTGTTTTTCGGATTGATTAATATCTCTATTGCGATATTTCTATGTTACTACCTTAAAAAAGAATTGTCGAAACCATTCTCCTTAAAAGTAAAGTCTATTGCTGCCTTTGTTTTTCTGCTGGGACTTTTCATGTTCTCAGATACTATTTTGTCTTATTCCGAAGAAAAATTATATGGTGAAAATGTAGTGTATACCAAAAGCTCACCCTATCAGAGAATTGTGTTGACGAGAAATACGCATGAGTTTCGTCTCTATTTAAATAATAACTTACAGTTTTCATCCACTGATGAATACCGTTATCATGAAGCCTTAGTACATCCTGCGATGTCGATGGCAAAAAATATTGACAATGTTCTGATTTTGGGAGGAGGAGACGGTTTTGCTGCAAGAGAAGTATTGAAATATAAAGACGTTAAAAAAATAACGCTTGTGGATTTGGATGGTGAAATGACTCAGTTTTTCAAGACCAATGAAACCATGCGCAGACTGAACCAAAGTTCTTTTTCCAATCCTAAAGTGGAAGTCATCAACAAAGACGCTTACATTTGGGTTAAAGAGAACAAAAAAAAGTTTGATGTCATTATCATCGACTTTCCCGATCCATCCAATTACAGCTTGGGAAAACTCTATTCCCTGCAGTTTTATAAAGAACTGGAAAGACTGACAACTCTTGATACCAAAATTGTGGTTCAGACCACCTCGCCGTATTTTGCTCCGAAATCTTTCTGGTGTATAGAAAAAACGATCAATCAGATTTTCCCTTTTACAGCCGCATATCACACCTATGTTCCGTCTTTTGGGGAATGGGGATTTTCTATGGCTTCGTTTGAACCCATCAACAACAGGATCTACAGAAAAATTCCTGGGTTAAAATATTATGATTACAACTTTTCACAAATGTCCTATTTTAATAAAGACATGAAAGTGAAAGACGTAGAAGTTAACCGTCTGGACAACCAGATATTAGTTCGTTATTTTGATGAAGAGTGGGGGAAAGTACAGTAGGAAGGATTTTCTTAAAACTATATTTTTAGGTAGTCTTATGCTCCCTTTTCTCCAGTATTGTGGAAAGAAGGTAAAGTCATTATTACTGAAGATAACAGGTACAAATCATGTTCTCGGGCATCAGCTTTGGGCAAAAGATTTTCCATCGTTTTCAGAAGTTATCCGCACAAAATATCTTATCGTTGGCGGCGGGATTTCCGGGCTTTCGGCATGTCGCTTTTTTAATCTGAATAACGAAAGTGATTACCTTCTCCTTGAAATGGAAAACAATCTGGGAGGAAATTCTTCAAACGGACAAAATTCATTTTCTAAATTTCCTTTAGGTGCGCATTACCTACCTTTACCCAATAAAGAGAACATAGAAATCATAGAATTTCTTAAAGAATGCGGAATCTGTCTTGGAAGTGATGAGAACGGAGAACCCATTCTTGATGAATACCAAATGACTTTTCCACAACAGGAAAGACTGTTTTATAAAAACTCCTGGCAAAACGATATTGTTCCTCAAAGAGGTATTTCCCCCGAAACACAGCAAGAGCTCAGCCGCTTTTTTAAACTGATGGATGAACTGCGTGTAAAGAAAGATGCACAGGGGAAATATTGGTTTGCGATCCCGGTACATGATTCAAGCAGAGAAGATGAGGCTGTAAACCTTGAAAAGCTCATTTTCAAAGACTGGCTCAAAGAGAATAACTATCACTCTGAAGAACTTCTCTGGCTATTAGACTATTCCTGCAGAGACGATTTTGGATTAGGAATAGAGTATGTCTCGGCATGGGCTGGAATTCATTATTTCGCCGGAAGAAAAAACAATTGGAGTACCCAATACAAAGATCAGGTATTTACTTGGCCGGAAGGCAATGCAAGGCTGGCAAAACATTTCTCAAAATATACTGAAGGAAAGCATTTGTCCGGTAATCTTGTCTTTGAGGTAAAACTCAATGATAAAGTTGAGGTACTGAGTTTTGACAATACACAAAAGAAAACCCAAAAGATCATTGCTGATAAAGTACTGTTTGCATCACCTCAGTTTGTCAATGAAAGAATTTTAGATCATAAAAAAGCATCGTCATTCAATTATGTACCCTGGCTTTTAACAACCATTACTTTGAAGAATGAATTCGGAGGAGATGAAGAGTTGGCCTGGGATAACGTAATCTACGGATCTTCCGGATTGGGCTATATCTTTGATCAGCATCAGAATCTTAACCAGATTATGGGTGAAAAAGTAATTACCCACTATAAGAGTTTTTCAACAGGAGATTGTAGAAAAGCAAGGAAAAAGCTGTATGCCATGAAAGACGCTGAACTGAAAGATTTAGTTTTAAATGATCTGAAGAAAGCACACCCTCTGATAGAAGATTTCATTCTGGAAATGCAGTTTCATAAAATAGGACATGCTATGATAGCACCAGTTCCTAACCAGATTTTTGGAGAAGAAACCCGAACAGTAAAAGAACCTATTGAAGATAAAATTTTCTTTGCGCATTCCGATCTTTCAGGAATATCTATTTTTGAAGAAGCCTTTTATCAGGGAATCCGGACTGCGGGCCAAATGATATAAAATGATACGATGAAACAACCCTGGATACATAACGCAAAAACAGACTGGTGGTTTATTTTATCACCGCCTTTCCTGGTGCTGTTGATTATTTTTCTTTTTCAGAAACAGATTCAGTGGTTGGAAAACCATTATTCTTTTTACACATGGCTTTTTCTGATTGTTTTTGTGGATGTAGCACACGTATATTCCACTCTGTTCAAAACATATTTTGTTAAAGGCGAAATTCAGAAAAATAAACTGCTTTATCTAGGAATTCCCTTTGTGAGCTGGATATTGGGAATTATTCTGTTTCAATTCGGGAATCTGACATTCTGGTCGGTACTGGCATTGGTAGCTGTTTTTCATTTTATACGCCAGCAATATGGTTTTATGAGAATCTACGCCCGTTTTGAACCGAATAACTGGAGTAAGAAAATAGATGAGGTGGCTGTTTATTCTGCTACCATTTATCCCATGCTGTATTGGTTTAAAACACCGCGTGCCTTTACATGGTTTGTCAGCAATGAGTTTGACTGGCTTAAAAATCTCCCGGATTATGTCCCTTTGATGACCATAGTATATTTCGCCATTCTTACCATTTGGGTGATCAAAACTGTTTTTGAAGCTTTTAAAACAAAGAATATTAATATTCCTAAAGCAGCATTGATTAGCGGAACTTTCCTTTCCTGGTATTTTGGGATTGTTTACTTTAATAATGATCTACTTTTTACTTTTCTCAATGTCATCTCCCACGGAATTCCCTATGTTGCACTGATCTATATCCGGGAAATCAAACAAAAAGAAAATCCCCAGCTGAGCTGGATGTCTATTTTTAAATCCGCTTCAGGAATATTTTTGTTTGTAGGCGTTATTTTAGGTTTTGCCTTTTTGGAAGAACTTTTATGGGAAACTTTAGTTTGGAATGAACATTTTTCCCTCAATATAATGGTGTCAGAAAAATTATTTCAGTTTCTCATTCCGTTGCTGGTCGTTCCACAACTTACTCATTATCTTCTGGATGGCTTTATTTGGAGAAAACCCAAAAAAGTTAGCTAACTTTGCGATAATCTTTAAAATCTAAAAATGAGACAATATTTTCTGGCATTAGCAATTTTTCTTGGAATTATTGTAGGAGCCCAGCAGAAAACGTTCTGTAATCCTATTAATATTGATTATGGTTATACTCCTTTCGAAGTTTTTTCAAAACAGGGAAAACACCGTGCTACAGCAGATCCGGTAATTGTTAATTTTAAGAATAAACTGTTTCTTTTTTCTACAAACCAGGAAGGATACTGGTATAGCGATGATATGCTGGACTGGAAATTTGTAAAAAGGAAATTCCTCAGAGATAATAAATATACCCATGATCTTAATGCTCCGGCTGTCTGGGCAATGAAAGATACTTTATATGTCTACGGTTCAACGTGGGAACAGGACTTTCCCATCTGGAAAAGTACAAACCCAACCAAAGATGACTGGAAAATTGCAGTGGATACGCTAAAAGTAGGAGCGTGGGATCCGGCATTCCATTATGATGAAGATAAAAATAAATTATACCTCTACTGGGGCTCAAGCAACGAATGGCCATTATTGGGAACAGAGGTAAAAGTAAAAAATCTTCAGTCTGAAGGTTTTGTAAAACCTATTCTTAAACTAAAACCTGAAGACCATGGCTGGGAACGTTTCGGGGAATACAATGACAATGTCTTTCTTCAGCCTTTTGTAGAAGGCGCCTGGATGACTAAACATAATGGGAAATACTATATGCAATATGGTGCTCCTGCAACAGAATTCAGTGGATATTCTGATGGAGTATATGTGAGCAAAGGTCCGCTAGAAGGTTTTGAATACCAACAGCATAATCCATTTTCCTATAAACCGGGTGGTTTTGCCAGAGGAGCAGGCCACGGAGCTACTTTTGAAGACAATTATAAAAACTGGTGGCATATTTCAACCATCTTTATTTCCACCAAAAATAATTTTGAAAGAAGGCTGGGAATCTGGCCGGCAGGTTTTGATAAAGACGATGTAATGTACTGTAATACGGCTTATGGAGATTATCCAACTTATCTTCCACAGTATGCACAGGGAAAA
The DNA here is from genome assembly GCF_002979755.1 of Chryseobacterium culicis. Lineage (NCBI taxonomy): Bacteria > Pseudomonadati > Bacteroidota > Flavobacteriia > Flavobacteriales > Weeksellaceae > Chryseobacterium > Chryseobacterium culicis. The sequence goes on from NZ_PCPP01000002.1 coordinate 717,843, forward strand.
GATTTTACAAAAGGTCTTTTTGCAGGATGGATGTTGCTGAATTATAATAAACCGGTGCAGGTTTCATCTACTTTAGGAGGATATCAGTCCAATTATGCTGTGGATGAAGATATCAAGACCTATTGGAGTGCTAAAACAGGAAATTCAGGAGAATGGTTCCAGACTGATCTTGGTGAAGTTTCTACTATTAATGCCATTCAGATCAATTATGCAGATCAGGATGCAGAGTTTATGGGGAAAACTTTGGGAAAAATGCATCAGTATAAAATCTATGGATCTAATGACGGGAAGAAATGGAATGTGATTGTGGATAAAAGCAAGAATACGAAAGATGTTCCTCACGACTATGTTGAATTGGAGCAACCCGCAAAAGCCCGTTTCCTTAAAATGGAAAACCTGAAAATGCCTACCGGTAAATTTGCATTAAGTGGTTTCAGAGTATTTGGAAAAGGAGCCGGAAAACAGCCTGCCAAAGTAGAAGGTTTCGTACCTTTAAGAGCCGATCCTAAAAAATATGGGGAAAGAAGAAGTATCTGGATGAAATGGCAGCAGAATCCTGAAGCAGACGGCTATGTAATTTATTTTGGAAAGACTCTGGATAAATTGTACGGAAGCATCATGGTGTATGGAAAGAATGAATATTTCTTTACCGGAGCAGACAGAACAGATGCTTACTATTTCCAGATTGAAGCTTTCAATGCCAATGGTGTTTCAGAAAGAACAGCTGTCGCAAAATCTGAATAAATCAATTTAAAATAAAAAATAGCACGTTTTGAATAATCAGAACGTGTTATTTTTTGTCTGCTTTTTTAAGAAAAGTTTCAATTTTATCTATAAGAAATTGATCATTGGGTTGTTTATCCCAATCCAGATGTCCGCCATTGAATTGATAGGATTCATGGATAACTTGATTTTTATTTAAAGTTGAATCTAAGATTTTTCCTTGAGTAGAAGGAATCACACGATCCGAACTTCCATAATAAGATAGAGTAGGAGGAGAATTTTCATTTATCCATTTAACAGGACTGGCAAAATCTATTCTGGATATTCCAAGTCCTGATGCACGAGGATCTACCAATCTTCTTTCCACAAAAGAATATTCCTGATAATTTTTGAAACCTGGATCTGAAAGGTCAGCAGGGCCAACAATATTAATAACTGCTTTTATCCTTTTATCTGTGTCGAATTTATAAGCATATAGCATGGATAAATGCCCTCCGGCACTGTTTCCTAATAATATGAATTTAGGATTGTACCTGAGTTTCTTTTCTAAGAAAGCAGAAACCTCTTTAATATCATTCATTTGATTAGGCAGTCCATAATTTGTTTCTGAAACCAGTCTGTAGTTCATATTAACAAAAACATGATCAGGAAACTTCTGCATTAGAGAAAGGGTGAAGAAGGTGAGCTGTGATTTATTTCCACTACGCCAGCCTCCACCGTGAATAATAATGAACACATCTTTTTCACCCTGAGATTTTTTGGTGGGAATATAGAGGTCCATAATCTGTTCCGGGCTGTTTCCATAATGAATATTTTCCTCTTTATCAAAGTGGATATCTTTGCCCAGCTCTATCTTCTTTTCTTTACAGCCATTCCATATAAAAAGTAAGATCAGGCAAATCAAAATAATAGGTACATCTTTTTTCATAACTATTAAATATAAAAAATCCGCTGAAAAGAATCAGCGGATACTGTAAGAATAATTGAATATGAAGAAAGAAATTTCTTTTTATCTTGTTCTGCTTTTAATAGCATCTGAAGCCCCTTCGATGTCTCTTACCTTTTTCACTTTCTGATTTCCGAAATTGTAGGTAAGGCTTACTGTTAAACTTCTGTTGTAACGGTTTTGATGGATGTAATTATAATTTCCGTTTTCTTGAAAGTCTTCAATTTTAACAATGTTGGTATTAAGAATATCATTTACATTCACTGCAAAAGTCCAGTCGTTCCACATTTTCTTAAGGCTGAGGTCTAAACTCATTAAATTTTTCAAAGAACCAAGCTCAATCTGCTGCTTGTCTACGAAGAAGTAATTAAGTCCAAAGAACCATGTTTTCTTTTTATCAAGGCGGATGGTATTGTTGGTCTGGATCAGAAGACTGGTAGAATTGGTTTTATTGGTATAGGTAATAAATTTCCCTTCAGGTCCTTTGTCATCTTTGAAGCGGTCTCCGGTAGTTGGATCAGTATCAAGACTCCCATTGTTAATATTATGCTGCACCCCAATATTAAAGTTGGTCGTCCAGTATTGTTTAAAAAACGATTTCTGAATACCTACCATCGCGGACATTTCCTGCTTATTTCCAAAGTTGGTTCTTATATACCTTAAAGCAGGATTTTCTCCTATTTTACCTTCAGGTGATACAGGATAACCCTGCAGCGGAACCTGTGTGATCGCATCCTGAATATAAGAATGGTTTAAAATCAGGAAATATGAATTTTTGTACATATAAGTAAGCTCCTGATTATAGGTGGAAGAGGCCTTTACAAATGGGTCATTCTGAGTATAATTATCATCTGTCAGGATGTTTCTTACCGGATTAAGTTCCCAGAAACTTGGTCTTCTCATTCTGCTAGAGAAGGAATAAGAAATATTGTTTTTATCATTAATTGCATAATTTAGGCTTAGATAGGGAAGAAGGTTTTTGTAATTTCTTTCAATTCTTCTAAGAGCCTCTGTGGGAGCGTTGTCAGAAGTTCCCAAACTGTTGGTAATCTCGTATCGGGCTCCTACTTTTCCAGAAAGTTTGTCGGAAATTTTTTTCTCAACGGTAATATACATTCCGTAGATGTTTTCATCATAGATAAAATGGTTAGGTCTTGAATCCGGAGCTTTTACGGGATTAAAAGAATAAGTAATGTTTTTAGAATCGTTATCGGTTTTGGTTTTGTTGTAATTTCCGCCTATAGATACAGTCAGATCATTTTTAAACTTTTGATTATAATCCACCATTCCGGAGAAGTTATTAATGATCTGTGGAAGATCCTGCATAACTTGTCTTGTTCTTTTTCCTACAACTCTGTCAATATCCGAAGCGAAGGTTTGGTTATCTGTGAACTGAAATCTTCTGTAGTTAAGATAAGCTGCATTTACATTAAGTTTACTGCCTAATGAATCTGTTTTTAATTCATAATTTAAATTCACAGAATTATTATAAGATCGTGCATCTTCTTTGTTTTTGGACCAGGTATATTCTGGTTCTTTTGCGTTTTCTTTTTTTATCGTATTAAACAAAGCTACTGTTGAATTGTAACTTTTATTAGCCCAGGTATTCCATGATAAGGCCAGATTGCTTTTGTCGTTCAGCTGGTAATCAATATTCAGATAACCTCCGATGTTTTTATTCGGATCATCAATATCTCCAGTAGATTCGTTAGAGGTCTTGGCTGTTCCGTTTCTTAACGTGTAAGTTTGTGCCTCAATATTTTCACCACCACTAAGGCTGGCGCTTACTCCCAGTTTGTTTTTTCTGTAATTGGCAGAGAAGCTTGCCTGGCTTCCGTTATATTTATTAGTGGTATTAGACATTCTCATGTTTCCATTGAGACCGTCACTCATTTTTTTCTTTAAAACAATATTAATGATCCCATCTGATGATTCTACCTGATACTCACTTCCGGGTACTGTAATCACTTCAATTTTCTGGATGTTTTCAGCGGGAGTATTCTTCAGGAACTGAGCCAGAGACTCAGAATCCATATTGCTTTTTCTTCCGTTGATATAGATCAGCGCATTATTTTTCCCTGCAATTTTCAATGTTTTATCATCTGTGGAAGATAATAATGGAGTCTGTTTAAGGAGATCAAAAGTGGTATTTCCTTTGGCTACAGGAGATGCTGCTACATCATATACAAAACGGTCACTTTGCTTTTTGAAAACCTGTTTTGTGATGGTAACTCCTTCTATATTTTTTGTTTTTGCCGTATCAGATTTCTTTTCCTGAGCAAATGCACAAGTACCGAATACGATGGCCATTGACAAAATTATACGTTTCATGTTGTTTTTATTTAAGAGTGGATTTAGTGGTATAGGTTGTATAGATTAGGTTCTTGATTTTACAGCATCATTCGCTGATTTCATTTCCCTTGCTTTTTTCAGTTTCTGGTTTCCGAAATTGTAGGTAACACCGATGCTCATGAGCCTTGGATAATTGAAGTTGGTGATATTATTAAACTTTCCGTTAGGCTGTACTCCTCTGACTCTGTAGAAGCTTTGATTAAATAAGTCACTCACTTCCGCTACAATCGTCCAGTCCCCTGCAATTTTTTTCAGACTGAAATCAAAGCTTTGTCTGGCGCCTATCATACCTCCTTCCATAGCGGTCTGGCTTGCAAAGAAGTAATTAACTCCTAAGAACCAGTCTTTTTTAGATGAAAGTCTGATGACGTTATTGATCGTTGCGGACATATTGTAGTTTTTTACATCAATGATATATGGATCCAGTGACTCGGATTCGTACTGACCCAGTTGAGAAGTTGGATCTTCCCATACTCCTCCTTTGTAGGTAACATAGCCTAAATTAACAGAATAGTTGGTTGTCCATATGTCTTTGAACCATGATTTGTTCATTCCCAGCGTAAGTGCGAGCTCTCTGTTTTTACCGTAATTGGTTCTTATATATCTTAAAAATCTTGTTGTTTTCATGATCATATTTCCGCCTGGGCCATAGACTATATTTCCATTTTTATCCCTTTCTGGAGTGGTTAAAGTTCCCTGTAACGGAAGCATGTCAGAAGCAGATGCATCTTCCACCATATTAAAGCTAAGATTGGCATAGAATGCATTTTTGTACATATAGTTCAGCTCCTGATTATAAAATTTTGAAGCAAGAACAAATGGATTGTTCTGTGTATAATTCGTAGGAGTGAAATAGGTTCTGGACGGATTGAGTTCCCAAAATCTTGGTCTTCTGATTCTGCTTGAGAAAGTATAACTCAGATTGTGATCAGAATTGATGGCATAATTTAAATTCAGGTAAGGTAAAAGGTTATTGTAGTTTCTTTCGAATCCTGTTTTTTCCAGAATCTCTCCGGTACTTCTGGTCATCTCGTAGCGGGCTCCTATTTTTCCGGATATTTTTTCAGTCAGTTTACGTTCATAGTTCAGGTAAATACCCAATATATTTTCTTTATAAATGAAGTGATTGGTTTGTTTAGGATCTATCACAAAATCACCACCTACTAATTTGTCTTGTTTGGTATCATTATCCGTGTTCGTATGATTGTAGCTGATTCCCATTAACCATGTTGCGCCTTTAGCCGTTTTTTTCAGGTAATCGATATTAGCGGCATAATTGTTAATGATCTGAGGGACTGATTGATGAAGCGCTGAATACTTGTTGATCGTATCGTTTGTTAAAGGAAAACTTTCATTGAAACTTACTTTATCCCTGTTGAACCACAGGTAAGAAACGTTTGAGGTAAGCTTACTTCCCAGAGAATCTGTTTTCATCTCATAATTCAAATTGAAAGAATGATTTCTGGTTTGCGCATCCTCGTTATTGACTGTTCTGTTATTTAATACGCCGTTTTGCCAGTTCGTAATATCCAGTACAGAATTGAAGCTTTTATTATATCTCATGTTGTAAGAGAATCCAAAACTGTGTTTTTTATTGATCTCATAATCAACATTGAAACCTCCTCCAAAATTTTTATTAGGATCATCATTAAATCCAAAAGATTCATTTTTGAAAGTAGGATCTCCGTTAGACAGCGTATATCTTTGTCTGTCTGTCCAGCTTCCCATTCTGAAATTAGAATTCCCAGACCACTTTCCTTGTCTGAAATTAAATGAAGCTCCAGCATTGGGATTATTGTAATAACCTTGCTCATTCTGCATTTTCAGCGTTCCGTTGTAGCCGTTATTTTTGCTTTTTTTCATTACAATATTGATTACTCCTTCTTTAGACTCAACCTGGAATTCACTTCCCGGAACTGTAATCACCTCAATTTTTTGGATATCCTCAGATGGAGTAGACTTCAGCATTTCAATCAATGCCTCAGCGTCCATATTGGTTTTCTTATTGTTGATATAGATGATCGCATCATTTTTTCCCAGGATCTTCAACGTTTTTCCATCAATACTGGAAATCATCGGAGTTTGTTTTAAAAGAGTAAAGGTGTTTGTTCCTTTGGCAATAGATGAAGAAGCTACATCATATACCAAACGGTCTCCTTGTTTTTTGAAAACCTGCTTCTTGATATTCACTGCATCAATAGCATTTACTTTCATACTGTCTTTTTTCTGCTGGGCAGTGATAAGTCCACCGAAAAATAGTGCTGCAATAAGAATTTGAGTCTTCATGATTATTCTTTTTTAATTAATAGCTTGTATGGTTAGTTATTTAACATTGCAAAGATATATAATAAATTTAGTATCATGCAATACAAAGTACTTAAAAATATTTTTGAATAATTATAATTGATTGATTATCAGTTAATAAAAATTACATTAAAAATATTGATTGCTTGACCTTTCTGTATAATAAGACAAATAACTGATGTTAATTGTTACATCGAACCAAAAAATTAATGAAGATTTTTTTTAAAAATGAAGAAAAATAATAAAATAGATCGGTGATGGTATTTTATTATTAATTTAGTGAAAACTAAAAATTAATACCATATGAGAAAATTTTACCCTTTATTTTTATTCTTTATCTTATTATTTTCATGTAAAAGTGAATCTTTCGTAGAAATAGATGGAAACCCATCAGATTCTCCCTCTAATTATAATTTTGGGAATACAGCACAAAAGAATTTTCAGGGTCTTGTTCTTGATACAAACGGAAATCCGGTTTCCGGAGCAACAGTTACCATTGGAGCTAATACGGCAACAACTAACCTTAAAGGCCTTTTTACATTGAAGAATGCTTCGGTAAAAGAAAATTTTGCCCATGTAAAAGTAACAAAAGCAGGTTTTGTAAATGCATCACGGGTTTTAGTTCCTACCAACGGAATAAATAGAGTGAATATCATGATGATTCCTGTAACAATTACAGCTACAATTGCCACGGGGTCTATCTCTACGGTTTCATTACCTAACGGAACTAAAGTAAAATTCGATGGAAGTTTTAAAGATGCCAACGGAAATGCCTATTCAGGAAATGTGAGCGTGGGAGTTTTTCACTTGGCACCATCCAACCCATATCTTAATGAATTAATGCCAGGATCTTTTTTGGCAACCAACTCAGCAGGAAATGCCAGAGTGATGGAAACTTTTGGGATGCTCCATGTTCAATTAACAGGAAGTTCCGGACAGAATCTTCAGATTGCAAACGGCCATACCGCAGAAATTACTGTTCCGGTAGATGCTGCACAAACGTCCAGCTCACCAGCCACAATACCCCTATGGTCTTATAATGAAGATACCGGAATGTGGAAAGAAGAAGGCTCTGCAACAAAGATGGGAAATACCTATGTAGGAACAGTAAGTCATTTTTCCTGGTGGAATTATGATGCACAGTTTCCACAGGCAACCCTGAAAGTAACTGTAAAAAATGCAGCAGGACAGGTGTTACCCAATGTTAAGGTAGCTTTAAAGAGAAACCCTCAACCCTATGAGATTTTTGGAATGACTGATAATACAGGAACGATCTCCGGAATTGTTCCTGCAGGGGAAGTTCTTGTTTTAAAAGTTTATGATGTTTGCAATAATGTACTATATAGCTCTAATGTTGGTCCTCTTCCGGTTGGAATCATAACAACAATTCCTGAAATTACCATAAGCTCTTCTATATCTTTGAATTATACAATTCAGGGAAGTCTGAAAACTTGTGCAAATACTGATGTTACCGATGGCTATGTAATATTAAAACCAGGCACGAGTACTAGCTATTTTCAGTATGTATCATTGCCTGTAAATAGTACCGGAGGTTTTACATTCAACACGTATGCATGTACTGCAAATCCTCAGTTTACTTATGAAGGTTTTGATGCCATTAATTTACAAAGCACCAATGAAGTAACCTTCACAGCTCCATCTACTACAGTAAATTTGGGGAATATCATGGTTTGTAATTCTTTGAATGAATTGATCAGTTATAAAATTGATAATCAACCAACCGTTAATATAGTGGGACTGTTCAATGTACAATGGGGAGGACTTACAACCACATCACCAATTATATCGGCCAAGCAATTGAGAATAAACTCAATGAATTCCGCAGGTCCCTTTTTCTTTATGAATCAGAACAATATGTTGGGAGTTGCTGCAAGTTTTACTTCATATTATGGGTTTGAATTTTCTGGAGGTTCTATTACATCAAATAATGGAAATCTGGTTGTCGATATAACTTCTTTTGGAGCTTTAGGAGACTACATTGATTTTACCGTTAATGGTACATACACCGATAATTCAGGAAATCATACCTTCACAGCAACAGGACATGTGAAACGTGATTTGTAATCACCGCAGTAAAAATAAAAAGGACCGAAAAGGTCCTTTTTTTATGTAATATATCATTATTTATTCTCTGTCGAATCGGGCTAGCTTTTTATCTACCCAAACCGTTGCAAAAGGGAAGAATGCAGATAATAAAGCAAAAACAAAATCTTCATCATCCCAATTATAAATTTTTCTTGCCGGAAGGCAGAGCAAAAGATAAAGGGTGAAAAATAATCCGTGTAAACTGCCAATAACGCTGATGAATATAATAGAATATAAATTTTCATCATATCGGATCCAGATCATCGCAACACCGTACAGTAAAAGACATGAAATGGCTTCTGCAAGGCAAATCTGTTTAAACCATTTGATAATTTTTTCCTGAGAATATTTTGAAAAAAGTTTTTCGATGAAGTCCATTTCTTGAGTTATGAGGTGAGAGTTAAAAGGTAAGAGTCTTTCTCCGGCTTTTAGTTTTTAGCCTCTCATTTCTGATTTGCAAAATTACTTATAAAAACTGCTACCATCCAAATATTCAAAAACTTCAGGTGGAAGCATAGGTCTTACATTTTTACCATCCCTGACCATATTACGGATTTCTGTAGCTGAAAGTTCTATGACAGGTGCCTTGATGAGAGAGATATTTTCATGCTGTAAATATTCAGAATCTTTTTTCTCTCCTTCAAATACTCTTGGATAAACAATGATATGATGATTTTTGATCAGCGTATCAGAATTTTTCCATTTGTGAAGGCCTTTCAGATTATCTTCTCCCATAATCAGACTGAAAGAATAATCAGGATATTTTTCATGAAGATAAGTAAGGGTATCAATAGTATAACTTGGCTTGGGAAGGGAGAACTCAACATTCGAAGCTCTCATATTGGGATAATTCTTTACGGCAAGCTGTACCATATCAAGTCTGTTATGGTCATTCAGTAAAGATTTTTTGTCTTTAAACGGATTTTGCGGACTTACCACAAACCAAAGCTCATCCATATCAGAATTTTCCAGAATATAATTGGCCAGAATAAGATGCCCGATATGAATAGGATTGAATGATCCGAAAAATAAACCGATTTTTTTCATTTTTTGTTAGGGAGTAGGTAGCTGATAATAGGTGATAGTGCTTTAAAATATAAACAAGGAAATCAAGTTTTTAGGTTGACAGAATTTCCTGTTGATTCTGATTTTACCTGCAACCTAAATCCTGCAACCTCAGTTACTCTCTGAATTTTACATCTTTGATATTGAGATAATGGGTCACATTGCCTTTCCAGTGATTTTCTTCCAGGGTAAAAGCAAGATCGAAATTTTTATTTTTAAAATCCTCAACAAACTGTCCCAGTTTGAATCCTACACATTCAATATTTCGTCCCGTAGATTCCTGTCTGATATAAAACTTCAGGTGATTATTATCTTTTCCCATTGTTTTTACATACCCGGAAAGCCTCTGATCCGTTAATGTAAAAATAGGTTTCATATTATGAGGACCAAAGGGAGCCAGCTTTCTGTGGAAATTGATAAACTCTCTGTTGATCTCATCAACTTTAATTTCCGTATCAATAGTTATAGATGGTTCTTTCTGATGCTCTTTGATTTTTTCAGAAACAATTCTTTCAAATTTTTCCTTGAAAGCATCAAACTTATCTTTCTCCATCGAAAGTCCAGCGGCAGCATGATGACCTCCGAATTTAAGAAAATATTCAGAACACATATCCAGCGCTTCATGTACATCAAAATCAGAAACAGATCTTGCGGAAGCTACCATTTCCCCATTATTACCATCGGTAAATACAAGGGTTGGTTTGTAATACGTTTCAATAAGTCTAGAGGCTACAATACCAATTACTCCCTTATTCCATTCAGGATGATAAACGATGGTGGTATGTTTGGTCTCTTGCTGGGATTCTATAATCTGATTTAGGGCCGAAAGTGTGGAATTCATATCCAGTTCACGCCTTTCATCGTTAAGGTTCATGATATCATTTACAATCTGATTCGCATGTTTCAGATTGTCGGAAACCATAAGTTCTACGGCTGCTTTACCATGAGAAATTCGTCCTGCAGCATTTATTTTAGGAGCTATTTCAAAAACAATATTGGAAATTTCAAAATGAGAAAGCTTATCCTCAGGGATCAATAATCTTAAACCAAGATTTCTGGTTTTTCTGAGGGTTTTTAATCCCATTTTAGCCAAGACTCTGTTTTCTCCTGTCATGGAAACAATATCTGCGGCAATTGAGATGGCCAACAGGTCTGTTAGTTCAAATAACTCTGCCTCCGGTAATTTATAGATTGTATTAAGTCCCTGGCAAAGTTTAAAACCAACACCACATCCTGAAAGTTCCTTGAAAGGATATCGGCAGTCACTTCTTTTAGGGTCAAGTACAGCGGCTGCATTGGGAATTTCTTCACCCGGAAGGTGATGGTCACAAATAATAAAATCAATATCCAGATTACTGGCATAGTTGATCATATCAATTGCCTTAATTCCACAGTCGAGAGCAATGATTAATGAAAAACCATTTTCTTTGGCGAAATCAATTCCTTCCGTGGAAATTCCATATCCTTCAGAATTTCTGTCCGGAATATAATAGTCCAGATATTTTTTCTCAACAATTTTGCTGAGATAAAGGTACATCAAGGCAACTGCTGTGGTTCCGTCCACATCATAGTCACCATATACCAATATTTTTTCACCATTTTCAATTGCAGTGGCAATACGCTCTACAGCTTTTTGCATGTCTGCCATTAAAAACGGATTGTGTATATCGTTAAGATTAGGTTTGAAGAATTCTCTGGCCTTTTGATAATTGTCAATTCCCCTAAGAACGAGGACTTTAGATTCAAAAGTACCAAAACCAAGTGACGAACTTAGTCTGTCCACAACTTCCTCATCGGGTTCAGGCTTGTAAATCCATTTTTGACTCATTTCACAAAAATAAGGAAAAAAAATAGCATTCTGTGAAGAACTGAAACGAAGTTTTGACTTAATAATTGTTAAAAAAAAGCTACCTTCGTGCTCCAAATTTTAAATGACCATGAAAAAAATTACTCTAAGCCTTCTTTTGCTGGGGGCTGCGTATTCGATCAACGCACAGAAAATTAACCTCGGAAAAGCTGCCGGAATGGTTTCAAATAGTGCAAAATCCTTAACATTTACCAACGAAGATGCTATCAAATTATCCAAAGAATCTGTAGATTGGATGGATAAAAATAACCCTGTAGCAGGACCAAAAGATCCATATACTGTGAGACTGAACAAATTGTTTGGAAAACACAAATCTCAGGACGGTCTGAACTTAAACTATAAAGTCTATAAAGTGAAAGATATCAATGCGTTTGCCTGTGCAGACGGAAGTGTACGCGTATTCTCTTCATTAATGGATATCATGACTGACAATGAATTGCTTGCCGTAATCGGACACGAAATCGGGCATGTAAAAAATCAGGATACTAAAGATGCGATGAAATCGGCTTACCTGAAGGCTGCTGCATTAGATGCCGCATCATCAGCTTCTTCTGCTGTAGCTACTCTTAATGAAACTCAGGTAGGAAAGATGGCGAATGCATTTTTAGATGCTTCCCACAGTAAAAAACAGGAGTCGGAAGCAGATACTTACTCCTATGATTTTATGAAAGCGAATAAATATGATGTAGTAGGAGCTTATACGGCCTTCAAAAAGCTAGCTTTACTTTCAGAAGGAAGTACACAAACGAATTTTGAGAAAATGTTCAATTCTCACCCGGATAGTAATAAAAGGGCAGAGGCTGTTAAAAAGAAAGCTGAAAAAGAAGGGTTATGGAAAGATCCGGGAACGGTTTCTTTACCAACAGCAAAATTGACGAAATAATTATTTTATTTATTGTTTAAACAAAAATACCTCAAAGCACGCTTTGAGGTATTTTTATATAGATTTTAATGTTGTTCGGATTAAGAATACATTTTTTCTCTTAATTCTTTTACCTTTTTATCAGCAAGGTATTCGTCATACGTCATTTCTCTGTCGATGATTCCGGTAGGAGTCAGTTCAATGATTCTGTTACAGACTGTTGAAAGCATTTCGTGGTCATGAGATGCCAGTAAAAGATTTCCTTTGAAGTTGGATAAAGAGTTGTTCAAAGTGGTGATACTTTCAAGGTCTAAGTGGTTGGTTGGTTCATCCAGTAAAAGAACGTTAGCTTTCTGAAGCATCATTCTACTGAACATACATCTCATTTTTTCACCTCCTGAAAGTACTTTACATGATTTTAAAGCCTCATCACCTGAGAAAAGCATTCTTCCCAAAAATCCTCTTACGAATTCTTCGTGACGCTCTTCGTCATTTTTTGTAAACTGTCTTAACCAGTCCACTAAACTTAGGTCTTCCTGGAAGAAGTTGGTGTTGTCCAAAGGCATGTGAGACTGATTGGTAGTAACTCCCCAAGCAACAGTTCCTTTGTCAGCCTGAACATTTCCAGCTAGAATCTCAAAAAATTCTGTAATGGCTAAAGAGTTTTTAGAAAGTACAGCTACTTTATCTCCTTTTTTAAGATTTAAATCAATATTAGAGAATAGTAATTCTCCGTCTTTTGTTTTCTCAAGACCTTTTACATCTAAAATCTGATCTCCGGCCTCTCTTTCCATTTCGAAAATAATGGCAGGATATCTTCTTGAAGATGGTTTGATATCGTCAATATTTAATTTGTCGATCATTTTCTTTCTTGCAGTAGCCTGTTTTGCCTTAGCAACGTTAGAACTGAATCTGGCGATGAAATCCTGAAGTTCTTTTTTCTTCTCTTCAGCTTTCTTGTTTGCCTGAGCTCTTTGTCTTGTTGCCAGCTGAGATGCCTGATACCAGAAAGAGTAGTTTCCTGTATAAAGGTTAAGCTTAGAATAATCAAGGTCACCAATGTGTGTACAAACCGTATCTAAGAAGTGACGGTCGTGAGATACAACAATGACAGTATTTTCATAGTCTGCAAGGAAATCCTCCAGCCATGAGATGGTATCAATGTCAAGGTCATTGGTAGGCTCATCCAGAATCAATACATCAGGATTTCCGAAAAGTGCCTGAGCCAAAAGAACCTTTACTTTGTCTTTGTTCTCAAGTTCACCCATCAGCTGCCAGTGCATATCATCAGTGATTCCAACGTTAGAAAGCATCGTCTGAGCATCAGATTCTGCTGTCCATCCTCCCATTTCATCATAAACTACACCTAGTTCACCGGCTTTAATACCGTCTTCGTCAGAGAAATCTTCTTTTGCGTATAACGCATCCATTTCCTCTTTTATCTCAAATAATTTCTTATTACCTCTTAAGACCGCTTCAAGAACAGTAAACTGATCATAAGCAAAGTGATCCTGCTCCAAAACTGACATTCTTTTCCCTGGTTCCAGAGATACATGTCCTGTTGTAGGATCCTGCTTTCCTGTTAATATTTTCAGGAATGTAGACTTTCCCGCACCGTTTGCTCCGATGATTCCGTAGCAGTTTCCTTTGGTAAACATAATATTTACCTCGTCAAAAAGAATTCTTTTCCCGAATTGTAAAGATAAGTTAGATACTGTTAACATATAGTTTTGTAAATTTGGCGCAAAAATACGAAAAGAATTTGGGTATTTTGTAATATTATAATAGTCAAGTTTTTAAATGTATGGTATTTTTTATATATTTCATTAACGAAATTTTAAAATGATGAAGATTGAGAAAACAGTTAACATATTAAACAAAAGAGCCCGCTTTGAGTATGAAATTCTTGAAGAATACGAAGCAGGAATGGTTTTGACGGGTACAGAAATAAAATCTTTACGTTCATCCAAAGCATCTATCACAGAATCGTTCTGTCAGTTTATTGATGGGGAGTTATATATCATCAACATGATGATTGATGAGTATAAATTAGGAACTTTTTACAATCATAAAACAAAAAGGGAACGGAAATTGCTCTTGCACAAAAAAGAATTGCAAAAACTTGAAAAAAAGTTAAAGGATGCTGGGAACACCATAGTACCTTTAAAATTATATATCACTGAAAGAGGGAAAGCGAAGGTGCTGATAGCACTTGGTAGAGGGAAAAAGCTTTTCGATAAAAGGGAGGCGATAAAAGATAGAGAAAATAAACGGAACCTCGACAGAATATTAAAGAAAAGTTAAAAATCATTTGAAAAACTTTGTATATAAAGAAAAATTATATTTATTTTGCATTATCAATTATTTAATCATTTAATTCTATGAAAAATCTAAAATTAGGAATTTCAGCATTGGCGCTTACTGTTGCCTCTACTGTTTTCGCACAGACTACCAACAATCCGTGGTTAATCGGAGTTGGTGCTCATGCTGAAAACCATGTAGCAGCAAGAGGTAACTTCAGTAATACGTTCTCTGCTAACAATTTGACAAAAAGTATGTTCAATGTGAACAACTTTTCTATTACACCTCCACTATCTAAGTTAACAGTTGCTAGAAACGTTGGTAAAGGTTTAGTAATTGACTGGCAAACTTCTGTTGGAAATGTTGAAAACAAAAGATTCAACATGGGGAAAGAATTTTTCCTAATGACAGGTCTTGGTTTCCAGGCTCACGCTGCAGGTCTTTTATGGAACGAAGAATCTTGGTTTGATCCATATTTAAGAGTTGGTGCTAACTACTTAAGACATGACTATACAGCTCTTACTTTCCCTAGAACATCTGTTGATGCTAACGGTAACGCAATCGAAAATGTTTCAAACGGTAAGGATGGTAATGAAAACGGTAAAGCTAACCACTTTACTGTAGCTACAGGTGCTGGTGCTAACTTCTGGGTAACTAAAAACTTCGGTCTTGGTGTTCAGGGAGATTACGTATCCACTCCAGGTGACAAATCTACAGTTGCTAACTTTTGGCAAGCTTCTGCTTCTATCTTATTCAGATTTGGAAACAGAGACAGAGATAAGGATGGTATCCTAGATAAAGATGACCTTTGTCCAGATACTCCAGGTTTACCAGAATTCCAAGGATGTCCTGATACTGACGGTGACGGAGTTCCAGATAAAGACGATCAATGTCCAGAAGTGGCAGGTCCAGTTGAAAACAACGGATGCCCTTGGCCAGATACTGACGGTGATGGTGTAATCGACAAAGATGACGCTTGTCCTACAGTAGCAGGTCCTGCTGAAAACAACGGTTGTCCTTGGCCAGATACAGACGGCGACGGTATCCTAGATAAAGATGATGCTTGTCCTACTGTTCCAGGTCTTCCTGAATACAACGGATGTCCAGCTCCTAAGAAGCCAACTGCTGTTGTAGCTACTGAAGCTCTTAAAGATATCTTATTTGATTTCAACAAAGCTACAATCAGACCTCAGTCTAACGATAAATTAGACAGTGCTGCTAAGATCATCAAAGATGCTCCAGCTGAAAACTTCGTAGTAGTAGGTATGACAGATGCTAAAGGTGCTGCTGCTTACAACTTGAAACTTTCTAAACAAAGAGCTGCTGCTGTAGTAGGTGCTTTAGAAGCTAGAGGTGTAAACCCTGCAACATTGAAATCTATCGGTATCGGTTCTCAGGAAGCTACTGTTCCTGCAACTGCAAGTGATGCTGAAAGACAACAAGACAGAAAAGTTATCGTAAGAGCGATCTCAGGTGCTGAGTGGGATACTTACAAGAAAAATGACTTAACTGTAGCTAAACCAGCTAAAAAAGCTGTTAAGAAAGGTGCTAAAAAAGCTCCGGCTAAAAAAGCTCCAGCTAAAAAGAAAAAATAATTAATTTTTCTAAATAATGAATACCTCCAATTTGATTGGAGGTATTTTTTTTTTGTTGACTTTTGAGTAATTTTGTTGGAAATTTAAAAATTAAAATGGGAAGAGCATTTGAATATAGAAAAGCGTCTAAAATGGCCAGATGGGATAAAATGGCCAAAACATTCTCTAAAATAGGAAAGGATATTGCATTGGCTGTAAAAGCGGGTGGAACAGATCCGGAATCTAATCCTGCGTTGAGAAGATGTATCCAGAATGCGAAAGGGGCAAACATGCCTAAGGATAATGTAGAACGTGCAATTAAGAAAGCTAGCGGTGCTGATGCTGAGAACTATGAAGAAATTACATATGAAGGTTACGGACAAGGTGGTGTTGCTTTTTTTGTAGAATGTACTACAAACAATACAACAAGAACGGTTGCCAACGTAAGAGCTGTTTTCAACAAGTTTGATGGTAACCTTGGGAAAAATGGTGAATTAGCATTTATCTTCGACAGAAAGGGGATTTTTACCATTGATTTGGCTCAGATCAAAATGGATTGGGATGATTTTGAAATGGAAATGATTGATGGCGGTGCTGAAGATGTAGAAAAAGATGAAGAGGAAGTAATGATTACAACTGCTTTTGAAGATTTCGGTTTGCTATCTCACAAGTTAGATGATCTGGGAATTGAAGCAAAAAGTGCAGAACTTCAAAGAATTCCAAACAATACAAAAGAAGTAAATGCAGAACAGTTCAAAGCTAATATGAAAATGCTTGAGCGTTTCGAAGAGGATGACGACGTACAAAACGTTTACCACAACATGGAAATCACAGAAGAGCTGATGAACTCTTTATAAAAAATAATATAGCATTCATATACAGTTAATTTTCAATTAGTTTCTTTGTACAAAACTATGAAAAGAAACGTTGAATTAGTTGTTATATCGGATGTTCATTTGGGAACTTATGGATGTAAGGCTAAAGAATTGTTGAGATATCTCAATTCTATCCAGCCTAAAACTTTAGTTTTAAACGGTGATATTATTGATATCTGGCAGTTTAAAAAGTCTTACTTCCCTAAACCTCATTTGAAAGTAATCAGAAAGATTCTTTCATTGGCTACCAAGAACACAGATGTCTATTACATTACAGGCAATCACGATGAAATGTTCCGTAAGTTCACAGATTTTGAATTGGGAAAGCTGAAAGTCTGTAATAAGATCTGTCTGAATATTGATCAGAAAAAGACCTGGATATTTCATGGAGATGTTTTCGATGCATCCGTCCAGCATTCAAAATGGATCGCCAAACTTGGCGGAAAAGGGTATGACCTTTTAATTGTTATCAATAATGTTGTAAATTGGTTCTTAGAAAAAATGGGTAAAGAGAAATACTCGTTTTCGAAAAAGATCAAAAACAATGTGAAAAAAGCTGTAAAATATATAGGTGATTTTGAACTGACCGCTTCTGAGCTGGCAATTGACAACCATTATGATTATGTTGTTTGTGGCCATATCCACCAGCCACAGATTCGTGAGGTTGTTAATAAAAAAGGATCCTGCACTTATCTGAATTCAGGTGACTGGATTGAAAATCTCTCCGCTTTAGAATACCATGATAAAGAATGGAAGATTTTTTATTATGATGAGCATAAACATTTACTGAAAGATGATGAAGTAGAAGACATTCCTGAAATGGATAATTCTGCGCTTTTAAAAATTGTAACCAACTTTTCCTAAATGAAGATTTTGTATGCATTCCAGGGTACTGGAAACGGACATGTTGCCAGAGCACAGGAAATTATTCCTCTTCTCAAAAAATATGCATCTGTTGATACCCTGATCAGCGGACACCAGTCGCAATTAAAAGCTGATTTCGACATTAATTACCAATACAGGGGTATTTCCCTTCTTTATAACAAAACAGGCGGTTTATCCTATCGAAAAACGTTCACGGAAAATAAATTCCTTGAAGCTGCCAAAACAATCAGAGAACTGGAACTCTCCCAATATGATTTAATAATTAATGATTATGAGCCTTTGACAGGCTGGGCTTCCAAGTTGAAAAAGCTCCCGATGATAGAGCTTAGTCATCAGGCTTCTATGAGTTTTGCGGAAACACCCAAGCCAAAGAAAAAGGATTTTCTGGGTGAAATGATCTTAAAATACTACGTTCCCAGTGAAAGGAAAATCGGGTTTCATTTTGAAAACTATCATCCACAGATTAAAAAACCTGTAATCAGAAGAAAAATAAGAAATCTTAATCCTTATAAACAGGGATATTATCTTGTTTACCTTCCCAGTTTTGCAGATGAAAATATCATTAAGGTTTTAAGAAAAATTCCTGTGGAATGGAAAGTATTTTCAAAATACAGCAAAGTACAGGTAAAAGTAAAAAATGTAGAAGTATTTCCTATAGATGAAAGCCAGTATCTGAAATATTTCGAAGGATGTGAGGGAATATTATGTAACGCAGGTTTTGAAACTCCGGCAGAAGCACTGTTTATGGATAAAAAACTATTTGTGATTCCTATCCACAATCAATATGAACAGGAATGCAATGCATGCGCTCTGGACAAAATGGGAATTCCCAATTCCAAGGTTTTAAATCTTCAGGAAATTATGGAGTGGGTAGCTTCTGACCATCATCTAAAGGTGGATTATCCGGATGATATTGAAGATATCCTGCTCAATGAAGTTTTAATTCTTTAAAAATATATCGTCTACATCACTCATTCTCATCATTACGGATCTTGCATAGGAACAGTGTGGATATACTTTCCAGTTGTTTTCTCTGGCAAATCTGATGGCTTCTTCTACTAAAAATTTTCCCATTCCTCTCCCTTCAAATTCCGGGTGTACCAGTACAAAAGAAATAATGAATTTATGGTCTTCAGGGAAAATGGTATAGGTAAGCCTTCCAACTTCTTTTATTTCGTTGTTTAAAGTAAGAACTCCGCCGTTTCCGGATTTATTGTTTTCAAATTTCATGATTCAGGACTTTAATGATAAAGATACAAAAATTGAACCGACCTTTGCATAAGCAACAAGCAACAAGCAACAAGCAACAAGCAACAAGCAACAAGCAACAAGCAATAGGGAATGAATTCTAGATTAACAATTCACTTGCAAAGCAAAATTGACCATTGACTGCACTAATTGTCTTTCCCCGTATAGTAGTTATAATCCTTAATAATAACATTAATAAACTGTCTTTCCGTCATTTTAGTGGCATCTATTTCCAGTTTCAAAATGCTTTTGATTTTATCAGACAGTTTACTGATGATCTGGCGGTCATCAACTTTTAAGGCTTTTGTATAGTTATCTTTGATGATCCTCATATCATTATCACTCAAAGCAATTACCTGTGGGAATGAAGGAATATAATTTTCATGGATATTCTCTAGGATGGTATGGGAGATATTGATATTGTTTTTTAGAGAAATAACAGCTGTTCCGGAAGCAATGTCACCCAAACGCTGGTTGTTTTTAGAAACAATCATAGAAATAAGTCCTACCACTCCGGCAAATGAAACATCTACAATCCTGAAAACCCAGCGGATCATATAATCTGCGAAACTGGCCTGGTAACCGTCAATCTTTACCACTTTGATTTTCATGAGTTTTTTACCAGGAGTCTGCCCTTCCATAAGGCTTTCCAGTACAAGCGGATAAATATAAATAGGGAAGGTAAGAATGAGATATACCGCTCGTATGGACCAGTCATCAAGGCCATCTAACAAATATCCCAAATCGAAAATATTGAAGAATAAATACAGGATAATCACCACATAAGCAATCCTGATCAGAAGATCAATAATGAAGGCAAGCATCCTTTCTCCTACGCCTGCAATATTAAAATTAATATTTACATTTTGTGAGGTATTTATCGCAATTTGAGACATATTTTTTATTATTTTAGCCTTAACAATTATGAGAGAAGTTTATTTCATTAAACAAAATAAAGAAAAATGGTTGGGAATAGAACAGGTTATTCAAGGGAAAATTAAAAAAAATCCTGATGACCTGTCTTCATTGTATATAAACCTGATCAATGATCTTTCTTTTGCCCAGACTTATTATCCTAAAAGCAATACTACAGTTTATCTGAATCATTTATCTGCCCAGATTTTCCAGAAGATCTATAAAACAAAAAGGGTAGAGGAGAACAGATTCATTTATTTTTTCAAAACTGAGGTCCCATTGCTGATGTATCAGTACCGGAGATATCTGATGTATGCGTTTCTTTTTTTCATATTATTTACTTCAATCGGAGTACTTTCTGCTATTTATGATAAAGACTTTGTGAATATTATTTTAGGGGAAGGATATGTGAACGAAACCATTGAAAATATTAAAAATAATAATGCTGTAGGAGTTTATCAGAGTGGAAGCACCTGGGGAAGTACGATCGGGATTATTTTCAATAATATTCAGGTAGGAGCAAAATTATATATTTACGGAATTGCAGGAGGAGTGGGAACATTGTTTGCCCTGCTTTCCAACAGTGTGATGCTAGGTGCTTTTCAATATTTTTTCTATGATTATGGAGCATTGAAAGACAGTGCCAGAGGAATATGGCTTCACGGAGTTTTTGAGATTTTTGCCATGGTGGTAGAAGCGATGTGCGGATTGATTCTGGGAGCCTCTATTTTATTTCCGAGAACGTTTTCAAGATTCAACTCTTTTAAAAAAGGATTTAAAGATTCATTTAAAATATTTTTAAGTACAGTTCCTTTCACTATTTGTGCGGGGATCATAGAAGGTTATGTCACAAGACATGCACTGAAAATGCCTTTGTTTCTGAACATAATCATTATTTTTGGTTCACTGGCAATAATAGGATTCTACTATTTTGTATATCCGTCTGTTGTCTATAAAAAAACTAATAAGCACATCAATGATACAATTTTATAAAAAAAGAGATTTTGGAACTTTTATCAGTGACAGTTTCAATTTTTTCAAATTATACGGAAAGAATTACTTTAAAAATTATATCCTGATCAATGGCTTACTTTTGATTTTAATGGTAACCGTTGTAGTATTTGGGTATAAAGAATTCTTTTCTCAGATATTCGGATCCAATCTAGGCGGTGAGAGCTATTATTTTGAACAATATTTTTCAGAAAACTCCGGTATGCTGATTACCGTAGGGCTGCTTACCTTCCTGCTTTTCATGGTTCTGATGATCGTCAATTATCTGTATCCGGTCTTTTACTTAAAAAGAATTGCACAAGGTGCAGAAAAGATAAAAGCTGATGAAATTCTGGGTGACTTTAAGAATAATGCAGGAAGAATTGCGAAGCTGTGTCTGGGAATGATCTTTATCGTTACTCCGATCATATTGTTTGTCGTAGGGTTTTCTTACATCCTTATTTTTATTATTATCGGATTCTTTCTGATATTGCTTCTTTATCCGACCATATTTAATTTCACTACATTTCTGATGTATGATTATTTTAATTCGGACAGAGGTTTCTGGGAAAGCCTGAGCTATGCTTTAAGATCACAGTTTTCTTACCCGAATGGCAGTGAAAAATCACCATACTGGAAATATTGGGGTGCTGCATTTGTAATGTTTATTATTATTTACATTGTAACCTCTATATTCACATTTATTCCGATGATATTCTTTTACGGATCGCTTCTTACAACAACACCGGATGGAAACTTTGAACAAAATCCTTTTACCGGGACTGTCGGAATTTTGTTTTTTGTTTTCTACGGAATTTCAATGCTGCTTTCATTTTTCCTTTCAAACCTGATGTATGTGAATGCAGGATTAATGTATTACGACAGTAGAACAGATCTTCATCAGAAAGTAGAACTTGCAGAAATAGACACGATTGGAATCAATGAATAAAATTCTTTTTTTATTACTGTTTTTTTTCTCTCTTGGGTTGGTTCGCGCTCAGGACGATAATCCTACTGCTGATGATCTGGTAGATTCATTATATACAACCGGGCATTATAGAAACATGCTGCGTGCAGATTCTGTACTGATGAAATATCCGGTATCAGAGAATGAGGTGTATCCGAAAACATTCAAAGAAAATATTCCATCAAGATATAAAGGAAAGGAGTTTGATTATTCAGTATCAAAACCTAGAGAATCTTTCTTTCAAAAGTTGATGCGAAAGCTTAATCAGATTATACAGGGAATTTTTGGTGAAACCACATTGACTAAGTCTGCAGAATTTACAACGGTTCTTATTCGTCTGTTTGCCATTATTCTTGTAGGTTTTCTGCTTTACTTCATTATTAAATACATTATGGGAAGAGATGGAAATTTTATTTTTGGTAAAAAGAATAAAAAACTGGATCTTAACGTTCAGGAACTCCATGAGAACATCCATGAAATCAATTTCCCTGAAAGTATTGCAAAATTTGAACATGCAGGAGATTACCGTTCAGCAGTCCGTTATCAGTTTCTGTTTATTCTTAAAAAACTGAGTGACAAAAAACTGATCAACTGGAATCCGGAAAAAACCAATAAGGATTATGCCACAGAGATAAAGGCTCCCCATCTGAAAAACGATTTCTCTAATCTGTCTTATATTTTTGATTATGTATGGTATGGAGAATTCAGTATTGAAGAACAGAGCTATCAGAAATTTAAAAATCAGTATCAGGCATTTAAACCATAACAATAACAACCATGAATAAAACTTTCAAAACATATGCTGCAATTTTCATCATTGTGATGGTTATTCTGGCATTGCTTGAAGTTAACAAAAAAGAAACGACAGACTGGCGCAAGAATTTTGATATCAATGAAAAATCTCCGTTCGGGCTGTTTGTTTTTAATAATGAAGCGAAAGCTCTTTTTAAAAATAACCTGAAGAAAATTGAGCAGGTTCCTTACGAATACTACAACCAGCATAAAAAACAAGCCCACAATATTGTTGTTATTGAAAACAACCTCGATGGAGAATCATGGAAAAAGATACTGACTCAGGTGTCTGAAGGTTCAGATGCTTTTTTGATGGTAACCCGTATGCCTAAAGAAATTTCAGACAGTATCGGATATTACGATTCTGAGATCTCTTTTGAAGAAGAAAATGTATTGAAACTGACTGATAAAAAATTTCAGAATGATTTTATTAAGCTGGACAAATTTCCATCGGGTAGAGGATTTTCATTTATAAAACCTAAAGTGGAAGTTTTGGGAAAAACAGTGGAGAAAAAGAATACAGATCAGGCCAACTTTATTAAAGTAAAGTTTGGAAAAGGAACTATTTATGCTCACACTGAACCTCTTTTTCTGACCAATTATTATCTTCTGAAACCTGGGAATACGAAATATGCACAGGATGTATTTTCCTATCTTCAGGATAGAGAAACCCTTTGGTTTGTATCCAACAAAAGTTCAACATCACGTTTCTTTATGAGATTTGTATTGTCAAATCCGGCTTTAAAATATGCCTGGTGGGTGCTTTTAGGAGGACTTGTCTTGTTTATTTTCTTTAATGCCAAAAGAAAACAGAGAATAGTACCTGTCACAGAGCCATTAAGAAATACTTCCCTGGATTTTGTGAAAAGTATTGGAAATCTGTATCTTCAGGAAGGTGATTTTCATGATATGATGGCGAAGAAAGCTCAGTATTTTCTGAACAAAGTGAGAATGGATTTGTTGATAGACACCCAGAATATAGATGAAGAATTTGCCAAAAAGCTGCATCTGAAAACCGGAAAAACCATGGAGATGATCAATGAAGCTATAGTGCTTATCAAAAAAGCGCAAGATCCTTACGCCAGTGTAATGAAAGAAGACCTTACAAGGATTAATAAACTCCTTGATGAAATACTTAAATAATATAATAATTAGATAATAATATAACGATGCAGTAAATGATAATGACAATCATGAGTATTCCCAGGAAGGGATTGTAATTATTGCATTGATAATCGTTAGATCGGTAAATAAATTTTATTATGGAAAACTTTGATAACCCCAATATAGAAAACCAAAGCTCTATCAATCTTGATAAAAAGGAAGAGCAGTTTCAGTCGAGAATTGATATGATTGAACTTCGTGCAAGTCTGGAGAAAGTAAAATCTGAGATCGGGAAAGTAATTGTAGGACAGGAGAAGATGATTGAGCATCTTTTAGCGGCATTGCTTTCAAACGGGCACGTCCTTATTGAAGGTGTTCCGGGAGTCGCCAAAACGATCACCGCAAAATTACTGGCCAAAACAATTGATGTAGGTTTCAGCAGAATTCAGTTTACACCGGATCTGATGCCTTCCGATATTCTGGGAACATCTGTATTTAATGTGAAAAACTCAGAGTTTGAATTTAAGAAAGGACCTATTTTTTCCAACTTCATCCTGATTGATGAGATCAACAGATCGCCTGCAAAAACACAGTCAGCATTATTTGAAGTAATGGAAGAAAGGCAGATCACGATGGATGGTACACGCTATATTCTGGAAGAACCTTTCCTGGTTATAGCGACTCAAAACCCTATTGAGCATGAAGGAACATACAGACTTCCGGAAGCTCAGTTAGACCGTTTTTTATTCAAAATCAATGTAGGATATCCTAATCTTGAGCAGGAAATTGCCATCATTAAAAATCAGCACGAAAGTAAAAAAGAAGATAAGACAGAAGGAATCAACCGTGTTATCACCGCTGAACAGTTGAAAAATTACCAGAATCTGGTAAAAGAAATCATTGTGGAAAATCAGCTGATGGAATATATTGCTAAAATAATTATCAATACCAGAGAAAATCAATTCTTATATCTGGGTGCTTCTCCGAGAGCTTCACTGGCACTTCTTACGGCATCGAAAGCCTTTGCTGCTATAAAAGGAAGAGACTTTGTAACGCCTGAAGATATTAAAGAAGCAAGCTACGCTGTTTTAAGACACAGAGTCATTGTATCTCCGGAAAGAGAAATGGAAGGGCTTACTGCCGATGAAATTATCCGCCAGATTTTGGAAGGAATAGAAATTCCTAGGTAGGTAATAGATATTAGGTCGCAGGTAATAGGTGATAGCGGGTGAATGATTAAATAGTTACAAAATTATTATATATGGCAAACTTTAAAGAACTTTTAGTCTGGCAGAAGTCTATAGATTTTGTTACTGAAATTTATAAAACTACAGAGGCTTTTCTTAAAGATGAGATCTACGGATTGATATCACAAATCAGAAAGGCTTCAGTTTCTATACCATCCAATATCGCTGAAGGAAACTCAAGAAGAAGCAAACCTGATTATCTACAATTTTTAAAAATATCAAGAGGCAGTTGTGCAGAAGTAGAAACACAATTAATTATTTCAAAAAATCTCAAATTTTTAAATGAAAATGAGTATTTAAAATTAAATGAAAGGATTATAGAAATATCTAAAATGTTGAATGGCTTAACAAACGCTCTCCAACAATAATAATGAAAGAGATAGAGCTAATAAACGTCCACCTAAAACCTTTTATCTGCAACCTGCAACCTAACCAATGAAAAACTTATACATCAATACACATTTCTTTTTTACACTCATCGGAGTGGGGATACTGTATGTTCTGGCATTTTTCTTTCCGGTGCTGATGTGGGCAGCCCATATCGTACTATTGATCTGTTTTCTGGCTGCAATGGTAGATTTTCTGTTACTTTTTAATCAAAAGAATGCATTGCAGGCTCAAAGGATTCTGCCGGAAAAGCTGTCCAACGGAGATGAGAATTTTGTAAAAATTGATATTAAAAATAACTACAGCTTTACCATAAGCACCAAGATTATTGATGAAATTCCTTTCCAGTTTCAGAAAAGAGATTTTTTGATTGAAAAGCAGATTGCTTCCGGAGCAAATACATTCTTTCAATACTCACTGGAGCCCAAGGAAAGGGGAGAATATAATTTTGGAGGCTTGAATATCTATGCATCTTCCCCATTAGGACTGATCTCAAAAAGATTTATTTTTCAGAAGGATGCGATGTTGCCATCTTATCCATCGTTTATCCATCTCAGAAAATATGAACTTATGGCCATTCAAAGTGAATTTTTGTTAGGTGGAATCAAAAGAGTCAGAAAGCTTGGACACACTATGGAATTTGAGCAGATCAAAGAATATGTACCCGGAGATGATATCAGAACGATCAACTGGAAAGCGACCTCCAAAACAAATCGTCTAATGGTCAACCAGTTTCAGGATGAAAAATCACAGCGTATTTTTATGTTGATTGATAAAGGACGAACCATGAAAATGCCTTTCAACGGATTAAGCTTACTGGATTATTCGATCAATGCAACGATGGCCTTATCTCATATTATTTTGAGAAAAGGAGACAGAGCCGGTATGATGACTTTTTCTAAAAAAGCCGAAAATAAAATTGCTGCTGATAATAAATCCGGACAACTGAAAAAAATCTCCGAAGCTCTTTATAATATTAAAACAGATTTCTTTGAAAGTGATTTCAACCGTTTGTATCAGGATGTAAAATATTCTATCAATCAAAGAAGTTTAATTCTGCTTTTTACCAATTTTGAAACATTGGACGGACTGAACCGACAATTGAAATATCTTCGGGGAATTGCTAAAAACCATTTGCTGGTCGTTGTATTTTTCAAAAACTCAGAGCTGCAGACACTGATCAACAAAAATCCTGAAAATATGCAGGAAATTTATGATGAGATCATTGCTGAAAAATTCGAATTTGAAAAGAAACTGATCATTCAGGAACTCCGCAAATACGGAATCTATACCGTTTATACTCTTCCGGAAAATTTGAATATTGATGTTATCAATAAATATCTGGAGATAAAAGCGAGAGGAATTTTATAACTTTGTAGAAGCAATAAGCAATAAGCAATAAGCAATGAAAATTACACTTAACAGAATAAACGACGACTTTTTATTTGAATGTACAAATGCACAAGGGAATTCCATTCTTTTGGATAATACTTCTCAGCCGGGAGCAAAAGGAGTTTCTCCAATGGAAAGTGTACTGATGGCAGTAGCAGGCTGCAGCGGAATTGATGTGGTTTCTATTTTAAAGAAACAGCGTCAGGATATCAAAAGTTTTCAGGCAGAAGTAGAAGGAGAAAGAGTGCAGGTAGATGATGCGAAACCTTTTAAATCTATTAAAGTGAAGTTCCTGTTAGAAGGAGAAATTGATCCTAAAAAAGCATTAAAGGCAGCAGAACTTTCTTTTGAGAAATACTGTTCTGTATCAAAAACGTTAGAACCCAATGTAGAAATCGGTTACGAAGTCTATGTAAACGGAGAAAAAATATAATCTCTTATTTAAAAATAGAAAAAGCCGGATGATTCATCCGGCTTTTTTATTACTCATTACCTATTACTCATTAAAAGGTAAGTCTTGGTTTTATCAATTTCGCCACAGTGGCAGTCCAGCCTGTTTGATGAGAAGCTCCTACACCGCGGCCGTTGTCTCCATGGAAATATTCAAAGAAGGTGATATAATCTCTGAAATGTTCATCATAATTGAACTTTGGATTACCTCCATTGAAAGCCCTTTGGCCGTATTCATCCTTTAAAAATATGGAGCAGAGCCTTTTGCTGATGTTTTGGGCCACTTCATCAAGATTTCTTTTATCACCACTTCCGGTTGGAAATTCTACTTTTAAACTATTTCCATAATAAAAATGGAAGCGTTGCAGACTTTCTACAATCAGGAAGTTGATCGGAAACCAGATAGGCCCTCGCCAGTTACTGTTTCCGCCAAACATCCGGCTGTCACTTTCTGCAGGAGTATAGTACACCATATTTTCTGATCCGTGTACAGAGAATACAAAAGGATTTTCTTCATATACTTTAGACATTGCCCGAATTCCGTAAGAACTTAGAAACTCATTTTCATCCAGCATTCTGGTCAATACCTTTGTCAGTCTGTTTTTTCGAAGAATACTCATCAGGTGTTTTCTTCCATGTCCTTCCTCATCCCAATGAGAAACCAGTTTGGTGAGTTCCGGTTTATTTTTTAGAATCCATTCCATTCTGGTTTTGAAATTCGGCATCTTTTCCAACAAATGATGATCTACAATTTCAACAGCAAACATAGGAATCAAACCTACAATACTTCTTAATCTTAAAGAAACGCTTTCTCCATTTCCCAGCTGCAGCACATCATAGAAAAATCCGTCTTCTTCATTCCACAGGCCTTTCGTGCTTTCACCCAGATTTTCCATGGCTTCAGCGATATAAAGATAATGCTCAAAAAATTTAATTGCCATATCTTCATATACCTGATAATACTGGGCCAGTTCCATGGCAATACGCATCATATTCAATGCATACATCGCCATCCAGCTTGTGCCGTCTGCCTGTTCAAGATGCTGGCCATCCTTTAATTCCATATTACGGTCAAAGGCACCGATATTATCAAGACCAAGGAATCCTCCACCAAAGATATTTTTACCGTTCTTATCCTTTCGGTTTACCCACCAGGTGAAATTAAGAAGCAGTTTCTGGAATACTTTTTCTAAGAATAGTAAATCTGGTTTTCCATTATTTTTTTCATCAATTTTAAAAACACGGAAGCACGACCACGCATGTACAGGCGGGTTTACGTCACTCATATTCCATTCATAAGCAGGAAGCTGTCCGTTAGGATGCATATACCATTCTTTGGTAAGGAGCAAAAGCTGTCCCTTGGCAAACTCCGCATCTATAATGGAGAAAGGTACACAGTGAAATGCCAGATCCCATGTAGCATACCACGGATATTCCCATTTATCAGGCATGGAAATAATATCTTTATTATGAAGATGATTCCATTCAGTATTTCTTACATATTCATTGAAATTTCTTGGAGCTTCAAAATTAGGATCTCCTTTCAGCCATTTTCCGATATTGTAATGATAGAACTGCTTATTCCAGAGAAGTCCTGCAAAAGCCTGTCGCTGAACATTTCTTTCATCTTCATTAACAGTATCATTCTGAATTCCTTTATAAAACTCTTCGGCTTCAGCTTGACGGGTTTCAAAAATAGAGTCAAAGTTTTCAAAAGGCTTGTCTGCCTCATCAGGACATAGCCTGAACTCAAAAACTTTCGATTCCCCGGCATCAATACTCTCATCAATAAGAAAAGCAGCTTTGCTTCCTCTTTTTTCAGGATTTACAGTGTTTCCCTGATGAATAATAAAATCATTAATTCCATCCTTAAAATAGGTATTTTCAGATGGGGGAGCTCCATAAAGCTTTGGAGTATTGGTTTCATTGTCACAAAATACACTTTGGGCATTTGAATTTCGGGAATACAGTTTCCTGATTGAAATACTGTCGTGTCCAATATTGATACTTCCGTCATGAGAAGTATTGAGTTCTCCTTTATAAGTATTATATCCCCATTTCCAGTTGTTTCTAAACCATAGAGTAGGAGCCACAAGAATAGGAGCAGCATGCTGACTTCGGTTGCAGACTGTTACTCTGGCCAGAATATCATTGTGATCAGCTTTACAATATTCGATGAAAATATCAAAATATTCATCATTATCGAAAATTCCGGTATCGAAAATTTCATACTCCGGTTCTTTCTTACTGCGTTTTCCGTTTTCTGCAACAAGCTCATCATAAGGAAACGCATTGATAGGATATTTATATACCATCTTCATATAGCTATGAGTAGGTGTATTATCCAGATAATAAAAGATTTCTTTGATGTCTTCTCCATGATTCCCCTGAGGGTTACTCAATCCGAAGAATCGTTCTTTTACCATTTTATCTTTCTTATTCCAAAACGAAAAAGCAAAACAGAACAGCTGCTTTACATCAGAAATTCCGGCGATGCCTTCCTCTCCCCAGCGGTAAGTGTAGCTTTCAGCATTATTATGATTGGTAAAATTCCAGGCGTTTCCGTTTGGGCTATAATCTTCCCGTACATTTCCCCACTGCCGGTTGCTTACATAAGGTCCCCAGTTTTTCCATTTGGTATCTTGTAATCTTTCTTTTTCAGCGGTCATATCTCATCATTTTTCCATACGAAGTTAGTTTTTTTGAGAAGTAATTCCAATTTTTTTCATCTGAATAATTATTAATATAGTCTTGAAATACTTGTGTTTAAGGGCTTTTAAAAATATTAAAATAATTTTTTTTTGAAATTAAAAGAAAAGAACTACCTTTGCATCATTCGTTCATTCAAATATTGAAAATGTTATCAAGAAAGGTTGAGGGATTAGACCCTATGAAACCTTAGCAACCCTTTGTGCAAGCAAAGAAGGTGCTACGTTCTACCAAAATTATTTTGGACAGATAACTTACTGAAGTTCTTTTCAGCCATTTCCTGTGGCATTTTCAATTGTATTAAAATTTAATAGAATTGAAAACAGAACTAAACTATATTAATCTTTCGTATCAAACTTATTCTCAAAAGGAATACAATATCTCATTAAGCTATCAGCTTTTTGGGAAAGATCTGTTTACAGCCCCTATCATTTTAATCAACCATGCTCTTACCGGAAACTCAAATGTATCCGGAGAAAAAGGCTGGTGGAAACAATTGGTAGGAGATAATCAGGTTGTTGATACTGATCAATACACTGTTCTGTGTTTCAATATACCCGGAAACGGATATGACAATTTTTTAATTGAAGACTATGAAGACTTCACTCCTTCAGATATCGCTGCGATATTTCTGAAAGGGCTTGAAGCTTTACAAATCAAAAATATATATGCCATTATTGGAGGTTCTCTGGGAGGAGGGATTGCCTGGGAAATGCTTGCCAAGCAGCCGGATCTCGCAGAAATATTTATTCCCATAGCCTGTGATTATAGAACACACGATTGGCTGCATGCTCAATGTCTGGTTCAGAATTTCTTATTGAATGATAAAGAAGAGCCATTACAGAAAGCAAGAATTCATGCCATGTTGTGTTACAGAACTCCACAATCACTCAATGACAGATTTCAAAACCAATATAATAAGGAAAATCAACGCCTGGAATCAGAAGACTGGTTGGTTTATCATGGTAATACATTAAACGAAAGATTTAGTTTAAAAGCATACAAGCTGATGAATCATCTCCTGATGAATATCAATGCTGATGAAACAGCACTGGAGAGCATACAGGCACGAATGCACATGATCTCCGTAGATACAGACTTATTCTTCCCTGCTTCTGAAATCCGAATGTGTTTTGAAAACTTAAAAGAGAAAAATAAGGATGTTTCTTATCACGAGATCCAATCTATACACGGGCATGATGCCTTCCTAATGGAATATCAACAATTAAATAATATCATAAAAAACATTTTACAGAAGTAATGAAAAATGCTAACGAAATAAAATTTTTGAAGAACAGATCAATCGTCAAATTTGAAGGAGAGGATTTCCTTGGAGAAATCGGGATTGACGGACGTATTTTTAAAGCGCTTACTTTAGCGCGTATCAGTGTAGGAGTGATTTCTCAACAAGCTATAGAAAACGGAATCTCTATTTTGGTTCACGAAAATGATGCAGAAAAAGCGGTTGCTTGTCTTATTGATGAATTCGAAACAGAAAGAAAATCTGGAAAAGTTTCTCAGATCTATAGTATCAATAATGTTTCTGTGATTGGTTTCGTAGCAGAAGATTTCAATAAAGTCTTTGCTGAACTGGCCAGAAACAATGTTTTCCCATTATTGCTGAATCAGGTAGCCGGAGAAAATAGAGTCAACATCGTAGTGACTTCTTCACAGGATGAAAAAACAAGAAATATCATAGAATCTGAAATTTTCAAAAAACCAAAAACAGTTCATCTGGCAATTATTGGTCATGGAAACGTAGGAAAAACCCTGATAGAACAGGTGTTGGAATCTGCAGAAGAAATTAAGAAACGTAAAAAAATAGACCTTAAAGTAGTTGCTGTAGCCAACTCAAAGAAAATAGCCTTCAATAAAAAAGGATTTGATGCCAATTGGGGTGATGAGGTTTTGGCTGCGGAACATCCTTCTAATGTTGAAGAATTGATCAATTTCTCTAATGAAAATCAACTGGAGAACCTGATCGTTGTGGATAACACTGCAAGTAAGGATTTTGTGAAAAACTATCACGCTTTGGCAGAAAACGGGTTTGATCTGGTTTCATCCAACAAAATTTTCAATACCCTTCCTATTGAGGAGTACAGAAAACTAAGATATACGTTGAGTAAAAATAACAGACGTTATCTGTATGAAACTAATGTAGGAGCTGGTCTTCCGTTAATTGATACCATCAAATTATTACACCTTTCAGGAGAAAATATCACCAGAATCAAAGGCGTATTCTCAGGAACATTGAGCTATGTTTTCAATAATTTTTCCTTGAGAGACGATAAATTTTCAACCATCATCAACGAAGCGTTGGAAAAAGGGTACACAGAACCGGATCCAAGAGAAGATTTATCCGGAAATGATGTGGCAAGAAAGTTATTAATTCTGGCAAGAGAACTGGACTTAATCAATGAATTTGGAGATATCAATATCCAAAATCTGGTTCCTGAAAGCCTACTTGAAGTTTCAAAATCAGAATTCCTTTCAAGATTGGATGAATTGGATGAAGAATACCAGAAAATTAAAGAAAATCAGGAGCCTGGTCATGTACTGAGATATGTAGGTGATTTACATGGTGATCTGCAGAAAGACAAAGGAGAACTGGATGTGAAACTGATTTCTGTTCCTGCAACTTCAGCATTAGGTCAGTTGAAAGGTTCAGATTCCATCTTTGAAATTTATACAGAAAGTTACGGAGAAAATCCGATTGTGATCATGGGAGCCGGAGCCGGAGCACAGGTAACAGCAAGAGGGGTATTCGGGGATATTTTAAGAGTAAGTGAAACGAAATAATAATTTAATATAACAATCTAATAATGTATCAGTTTACCAATAATTGGTGCCGTTATTCTGAGCAAAGCGAAGAATCTCATTGTTACATTGTTAGACTGCTATATTGGTAAATTAATTAAAACTATATGGAAAATTTTGAAACATCAGCAATAAGAACCCAGACTGAAAGATCTCAGTTTGATGAGCATTCTACGCCATTATATCTTACTTCCAGTTTTATATTCCAGGATGCAGAGGATATGAGAGCAAGCTTTGCCGAAGAAAAACCTAAAAACCTATACAGCCGTTTTTCCAATCCCAATGTAACAGAGTTTACAGATAAAATAGCTAAAATGGAAGGGGCAGAAGCAGGATATGCCTTTGCGACGGGAATGGCAGCCATCTATTCTACATTTGCTGCCCTACTGAATGCCGGAGATCATATCGTAAGCTGCCAGTCGGTTTTTGGATCTACACACACATTGTTTACCAAATATTTCCCGAAATGGAATATTGAAACTACTTATTTCAAAGCAGGAGATGCTGAGAATGTTGAACAATATATTAAACCCAATACAAAGATCTTATATCTTGAAACGCCTACCAATCCGGCTATTGAAATTTTGGATCTGGAGTTCTTCGGGCAGATTGCAAAAAAACATAATCTTATCTTTATTGTAGATAACTGTTTTGCAACACCTTACCTTCAGCAACCGATTAAATATGGTGCAGATATTGTTGTACACTCCGCAACAAAACTGATTGACGGACAGGGAAGAGTGTTAGGAGGAATAGCAGTAGGAAAAGAAGACCTGATCAGAGAAATTTATCTTTTCGCAAGAAATACCGGGCCTGCATTGTCTCCTTTTAATGCATGGGTATTATCAAAAAGTCTGGAAACATTGTCTATTCGTGTAGAAAAACACTGTGAGAATGCATTGAAAGTAGCAGAGTTTTTAGAAAGCCATCCCAACGTAGAATTAGTAAAATATCCATTCCTGAAATCTCACCCGAGTTATGAAGTAGCCAAAAAGCAGATGAAACTTGGAGGAAATATCGTAGCATTTGAAATCAAAGGCGGAATAGAGGGCGGAAGAAACTTTTTAGATAAGATACAAATGTGCTCACTGTCCGCTAACTTAGGTGATACAAGAACGATCGTTACCCATCCGGCATCTACAACCCACTCCAAACTTTCAGACGAAGAACGAAATGAAGTAGGGATTACGGCAGGATTGGTTCGTTGCTCTGTAGGGCTGGAAAATGTAGAGGATATCATAGCAGACTTGAAACAGGCTTTAGACTAATTAATCGTTCACAGTTTATAGAGCCAAATGGATAGAGACTACACAGAATTAGTAATTTGGAGAGAAGGAAGACAGTTGGTTAATCTAGCTTATATTCTTACTGCAAATTTTCCTAAAGAAGAATTATTGGCTTTAACGAGTCACATAAGAAGAATGGTAACTTCAGTTTCGTTCAATATAACGGAAGGAAGTAGAAGACAGGCTTCTGAAGATACTTTACAGTGTCTGCATACTGCCGGGAAATCTCTTTATAAACTGG
This sequence comes from Chryseobacterium culicis, assembly GCF_002979755.1. Taxonomy (NCBI): domain Bacteria; kingdom Pseudomonadati; phylum Bacteroidota; class Flavobacteriia; order Flavobacteriales; family Weeksellaceae; genus Chryseobacterium; species Chryseobacterium culicis. The sequence continues at coordinate 752,248 of NZ_PCPP01000002.1, forward strand.
AAACTCAATTCCATTTGGCTTTAGACCAACACTATATTTCTAAAGAAGATTTTGAAATAATCAATAAAAAAATCCTCTTATGTAAAAAACTGGTGAGCGGATTTATAAACTATAAATTGATAGAAAATGAAAAATTCAGAACAATTATATAAAGCTCTATCCGAAAGAATTTTAATTCTTGATGGTGCAATGGGAACTATGCTTCAGAGATACAAATTTGAAGAAGAAGATTACCGCGGCGAGCGTTTCAAGGATTGGGAACATCCGGTGAAAGGAAATAATGACCTGCTTTCTCTGACACAGCCTCAGGCTATTGAAGAAGTTCATAAGAAATACCTGGAAGCAGGAGCTGACATCATTGAAACCAATACATTCTCAGGAACTACCATTGCGATGGCAGATTATCACATGGAAGAATTGGTATATGACCTGAACTATGAGTCGGCAAAAATTGCCAGAAAAGCCTGTGATGAATACACTGCAAAAAATCCTGACAAGCCGAGATTTGTAGCAGGATCTATCGGACCCACGAACAGAACGGCAAGTTTAAGTCCGGACGTTAATGATCCAGGATACAGAGCCATCACTTTCGAAGAATTGAGAGTGGCTTACAAACAGCAGTGTGAAGCTTTGCTGGATGGTGGTTCAGATATTCTGTTGGTAGAAACCATCTTTGATACCCTGAATGCAAAAGCAGCCTTGTTTGCTATTGACGAACTACAGGATGAAAGAGGAATTAAAATTCCAATCATGGTGTCAGGAACCATTACCGATGCTTCCGGAAGAACATTGAGCGGGCAGACCGCAGAAGCTTTTCTGATCTCAGTTTCCCATCTGAATTTATTAAGTGTAGGCTTTAACTGTGCATTGGGAGCAGATCAGCTGACTCCTTACCTTGAAACGCTGGCTCATAATTCAGAATTCTACGTTTCAGCATATCCGAATGCCGGTTTACCCAATGCTTTCGGAAAATATGATGAGACTCCGGAAGATATGGCAAGACAGATTAAAGAATATGTGGAAAAAGGATTAATCAATATAATCGGAGGATGTTGCGGGACTACACCTGAGCATATTAAAGCGATTGCGGACCTGGTAGAACAATATCCACCAAGGAAATTGAAGGAATTTGTGTGATTTGATAGATTTTTTTAATTAAAATCAAGAATGAAGGCTAAATTATAAATAGTAACTTTATGTAAACCACAAAGTTAAATATAATGGAAAAGCCAATTTATTTAAAAGATTCGGAAGATATCAGATTATTTAATGAGCTGAGAAAGAAAGTAAACCAGAGAGTGGAAGCCATTTCTGAGAACAGAGATATTTACATTCAGATCAAAGCGGTTGTGCTGCCACTGATCTATATCGGGTTGTATTTCCTGGCTCTTTTGAATGCCGAAAAGCATTGGATCTATATTCTGAGTTTTGTTTTAATGGGAATTTTTTTGGTTTTAATTTATTTAAACTTAATTCATGAAGCCGCTCATAATAATATCTATAAAACTAAAAGACTGAATACGCTGGTTCTTCACATTTTTGATTTTATAGGAGCTAATTCCTACATCTGGAAAAAAAGACATATCGCAAGCCACCATGCTTATCCTAATGTGGATGGATGGGATACAGATATTGAACAGAGCGGGTTGCTTTTAATTGTGCCATGGATCAAAGCAAAAGGAGTACAGAAATATCAGGATAAGTTTTTCTTTTTAGTCTATCCGTTGTATTTATTCAATTGGATGTTTATAAGAGACTTCAGGGACTTCTTTGACAAGGAAAGAGTGATTTTAAAGACCCAGGGAAAGATTCCCACCATTGAAAAAGTAAAAATGATCAGTTACAAACTGTTCTATTTCTTTTATCAGATTGTGGTTCCCGTGATGTTATTTAAAATATCAATAGGATTGGCTTTAGGAGCGTGGTTTTTACAGGTGATTTCAGCAAGTATTTTTGCATTGTTTGTTTTACTGCCTTTGCATCCGCTTCCTGATAATGCCTTTCCAAAATTAAATAAAGAAAATGGTCTCCCGTTTAGCTGGCTTCGTCACCAGTTTGAAGTGACCAATGATTTAAAAGAAAATAACTGGTGGGTAAGAAATGTGTTGGGAAATTTTAATTTTCATGTAGCCCATCATCTGTTCCCGAATTACAGTTATATGTATTATAACGAGATCACAGAGGAGATTGAGGAATTTGCTAAAGAACATGATTTAGCTTACAAAAGGTTTCCCCTGATTACAGCTTTAAGCAAGCACAGGGATTTATTGAGGCAGAATGCCCATAATGCCTACTATATTTTAGAAGAATAAAATGAAATATTTAAGATTATCAGGCCTCGAGCCTCTTATCATAACGCCGGAAAGTAATTTCATCAATGTTGGTGAAAGGACCAATGTTGCCGGATCCAAAAAATTTTTAAGACTCATTAAAGAGGAGAAATTCTCTGAAGCATTAGATATTGCCCGCCATCAGGTAGAAGGAGGTGCACAGATTTTGGATGTCAACTTCGATGATGGATTGATTGATGGAAAAGCATCCATGATCAAATTCCTGAACCTCATTGCTTCAGAACCGGATATCGCAAGAATTCCAATCATGGTAGACTCTTCCAAATGGGAAATTCTGGAGGCAGGTCTTCAGGTTGCTCAGGGAAAATGTGTAGTGAATTCTATCAGTTTAAAAGAAGGAGAGACAGAATTTATCAAACATGCCAAAGCCATTAAAAGATACGGTGCAGCAGTAATTGTAATGGCATTTGATGAGGTAGGGCAGGCAGACAGTTTTGAACGAAGAATTGAAATCTCAAAACGTTCTTATGATATTCTGGTGAACCAGATTGGCTTCCCGGCAGAAGATATCATTTTCGACTTAAATATCTTTCCGGTAGCAACAGGAATGGATGAGCACAGAAGAAACGCCATCGACTTTATTGAAGCTACGCGCTGGGTAAGACAAAATCTTCCCTATGCATCCGTAAGTGGAGGAGTAAGCAATGTATCTTTTTCTTTCCGTGGAAATGATACGGTGAGAGAAGCCATGCATTCTGTATTCCTTTACCATGCCATCCAGGCAGGAATGAATATTGGTATTGTAAACCCGGCAATGCTGGAGGTGTATGATGAAATCAATAAAGAACTTCTGGAGCTTGTAGAAGATGTAATTCTGGATAAAAGAGAAGATGCTACAGAAAGACTTCTCGATTATTCAGAAAAACACAAATCTGTAAAAAAAGAAAAGACCGAAGACTTAGAATGGAGAAATAATCCATTACAGGAAAGAATTACTTATGCCCTGGTAAAAGGTATTGACCGTTTTATTGAAGAAGATGTAGAAGAAGCAAGACAATTGGCTGCAAGACCGCTTCATGTCATAGAAATCAATCTGATGACCGGAATGGGAGTGGTGGGAGATTTATTCGGAAGTGGAAAAATGTTCTTACCACAGGTTGTAAAGTCTGCAAGGGTAATGAAAAAAGCCGTGGCTTATTTACAGCCTTTCATTGAAGCTGAAAAAGACGGAGCAAAACCTGCCAACGGAAAAATATTAATGGCAACTGTAAAAGGAGACGTTCATGATATCGGTAAAAATATTGTGAGTGTCGTTTTAGGTTGTAACAATTATGAAATCGTTGACCTTGGAGTAATGGTTCCGGCTGAAAAGATTATTCAGACTGCTATTGAAGAAAAAGTAGACGTTATCGGACTGAGCGGACTGATTACCCCAAGTTTGGATGAAATGGTATACATCGCTTCAGAATTAGAAAGACAAAATTTAGATTTTCCGTTATTGATCGGTGGTGCTACAACGTCCAAAGCACATACTGCAGTGAAAATCGATTTAAAATATAAAAATGCTGTCGTTCACGTGAATGATGCATCAAGAGCTGTAAACGTAGTAAGTTCATTATTGGGTGACAGAAATAAAGAATATGTTTCGGATTTAAAGAATGACTATTCCGATTTCAGGGAAAAGTTTCTGAACAGACAGGTGGACAAAGATTATGTTTCTATTGAAGAAGCAAGAGAAAATCATTTTAAAATTGATTGGGAAAACGAAGATATTTTCACTCCGAATACGATAGGAATAAAAGTGATCGAAAATCAGGACCTGAGAGAACTTCTTCCTTTTATCGACTGGTCGCCGTTTTTCAGAAGCTGGGATCTTCACGGAAAATATCCGAATATCCTGGAAGATGAGGTCGTAGGCGTTCAGGCGAAAGAATTATTCAAAGATGCCCAGGTGATTCTAAAGAGAATTCTGGATGAAAAGCTTTTAACAGCAAAAGCCATTTTCGGAATTTTTAAAGCCAACTCCAATGAATCCGATGATATTTTGATTTTTGATGAAAATAATAATGAGCAGGCTAAATTTTTAACCCTAAGACAGCAGGCTCAGAGATCAAAAGGAAAAGACTATCTGGCGCTAAGTGATTTCATCGCTCCTCAAAGTTCAGGAAAAACGGATTATATGGGTGCATTCTGTGTAACCACCGGATTTGGTACCGATGAACTGTCTACTGAATATGAAAAAGCCAACGATGATTACAATTCTATCATGGTGAAAGCTCTGGCAGACCGTTTTGCAGAAGCCTATGCTGAATTTTTACATAAAAAAGTAAGAACGGAGTACTGGGGATATGCCAATCAGGAAAGTTTAAGCAACGAAGAATTGATTGCCGAAAAATACAAAGGAATCCGTCCGGCTCCGGGATATCCGGCTTGCCCTGACCACCTGGAAAAGAAAACCATCTGGGATCTTTTAAAAGTAGAAGAAAATACAGGCGTTTTCCTTACAGAAAGCCTTGCCATGTTCCCAACAGCATCCGTTTCCGGATATTATTTCGGAAGCCCGCACGCCAAATATTTCGGATTAGGAAAAATTACAGAAGACCAGCTTAAAGATTATGCAGCAAGAAGAAGCTGTAGCATCCAGGAAGCGAGAAAATGGTTGTCGCCAAATTTAGCAGATTAACATTGACATGAAGATAACAGAACACATTAAAAACGCAAATGGAAAAACTTTATTCTCCTTAGAAGTTGTTCCGCCACAGAAAGGAATCGGGATTGAAGATCTCTATACCAATATAGATCCGTTGATGGAATTCAAACCGCCTTTCATTGACGTTACCACATCCAGAGAAGAATATATCTACCTGGACAAAGGAAACGGCCTGATGGAACGCCGTATTACAAGAATGCGTCCGGGAACATTAGGAATCTGTGCGGCTATTCAGCATAAATACAATGTAGATACAGTGCCCCATCTGCTTTGTGGAGGGTTCACAAAAGAAGAAACAGAATATCTGTTGGTAGACTGTATGTATCTGGGGATAGACAATGTAATGGCTTTAAGGGGAGATGCTATGAAAGGACATCAATATTTTGAACCTACTCATGGCGGGCATGCAAGTGCTATGGATCTGGTAAATCAGATTAACAACCTTGGAAGAGGAAAATATCTTCATAATGAAGAACAGGTTTGTGATGAATTGAATAAATTCTGTATCGGAGTTGCCGGATATCCTGAAAAACATATGGAAGCCCCTTCCATGAATTATGACCTGAAATGGCTGAAGCAAAAAGTAGATGCCGGAGCAGATTATATCGTTACCCAAATGTTTTTTGACAATAAAAAGTACATTGAATTCGTTCAGAAAGCAAGAGAAATGGGAATTACCGTTCCGATTATTCCGGGGATCAAACCTATTGCCACCAAGAAACATCTGAAAATCCTGCCACAGGTATTCAAAATAGACCTTCCTGAAGAGCTGATTAGTGAAGTGGAAAATGCAAAAAATAATGAAGCCGTAAAGCAGATCGGAATAGAATGGTCGATTGCCCAATGCAAAGAACTGCTGGATTTCGGAGTTCCTGTTTTGCATTTCTACTCAATGGGTAAAAGCGATAACATAAAAAAAGTAGCCGGTGAGCTATTCTAATAAAAGTACCAAAATGAAGGAACCCTGCTGTAAAAGGCAGGGTTTTTATTTTAATAAGAATCTGATACAGAACATAAGATGGAGTAAGAAAACCGTAGGCTATACATCCGCTTAGAAAGAATCAATAAAGTTGATTCAACCTTTGCTCCCTCAAATATAACAATCGCAAATAAAAACTTTGTGTCAAATAGCTTACAGTATTTAAAAAAAGCAAACTGAACTTTTAGTTAATAAACACACTTCAATAAATCCCATCTTCCTTACCCTAAAGAATCTCATGTCTCTCAAATTCCTTATTCCTGTCAAACAAATATCGATAAGTAGCCAGTTTTCGGGTAACAGTTGTATCAAGAGCTTCAGCAATCTTAATCATTTTTGGATTAAAATCACCAATCCACTGCAGTTCTGTAATCGTAAAATCTGTATGCTTTCTCAAATGTTGAGTTCCTTCCCAGATCATATACCCGTCAATGCCTTTCTTCTGCCATTCCGGTACAACACCAAAAACAAGCCCCACCATTTTCTCATTCTTTTTAAATCGTTTTAAAAACAAGAACTTGAGTTTTTCGAAAATTCCAAACTTTCCATTCAGATATTTGAACCACTGGTTGAGGTCAGGCATATTGATCCACATGGCAATGGGTTTCTCATTCTCATATACAAACCAGGAGATATGTTCATTGATAATAGGTTTCATTGTGTTGAACATTTTTAGAACCTTGGCTTCTTCCAGTTGTTTTCCTTCTCCATGGCAGGCCCATGCTTTGTTATAAACCTCAGTAAAGTCTTTTGCAAACTTAGCCAGGTTATTCTTTTTCATGGGTTGCGCTGAAATAGCGGGATTTCTTCTGTTTTTTTCGTGAGCAATGGTGAAAATCCTCGAAACTTCTGAAAATATAAGCCGGGTAAAACAAAGCTGTTCAAAATAAACCTGAAACCCATAATTTTCAAAGAGCTCTTTGTAATAAGGGAGATTATAATTCATCCCAAATAAAGGTTCAACAAAACCTTCCGTTAGAAGTCCCCAGAATTTATCCCGCTCCCCAAAATTGATAGGCCCGTCCATAGCTTCCATACCTTTTTCCAGAAGCCAGTTTTTACAGTGGTCAAAAATAAAGTTGGCAGTTTCCTGATCATTGATACAGTCGAAAAAACCAATTCCTCCCGTAGGTTGCTTTTGCTCATAACAGCCATTGATAAAAACGGCTACTTTACCTACTGTTTGGTTGTTCTTTTTAAACAGAAACCTTTTACATGCTCCATTTTTAAAGAATTTATTTTTTTCAGGATCAAAAATCTCCTCAATATGTTGATCTAAAGGGCGGATATAATTTTTGTCGCGTTCATAAAGGCGGACTGGGAATTCCAGAAATTCCCTTTTATGGTGTTTATTTTGTACTTCCTCGACAATAATCATAGGCTTTTTAATCAGAAATGGCTATAAAAGATAATGTTTTTCACCTTATTTGAAATAGAGAAATAGATATTATCCGTATTTTTGCTGCAAATTAAATAAAAATGGTTGATTTTACTGATAACGACGATGATATTTTCACTGGAAAAGAACATACGCCTATAAGGGAAGATGCTTTTGATAAATCGCCACAGGAAAAAATTGAAAAAATTACTGAGCTTTTTGGCGAGATTATGGAAACATTGGGAATGGATATGACAGATGATTCTCTGAAAGACTCTCCAAGACGTGTTGCCAAAATGTATGTGAACGAGATTTTCGGAGGACTTCTTCCTGAAAACAAACCAGGAATCTCTACTTTCTCCAATAAATACAAATACCGCCAGATGTTGGTGGAAAAAGATATCACCGTATACTCTTTCTGCGAACATCACTTTTTACCCATCATAGGAAGAGCCCATGTAGCTTATATTTCCAATGGTGAAGTAATCGGTCTCTCAAAAATCAACAGAATTGTTGATTACTATGCGAAAAGACCACAAGTTCAGGAAAGACTTACCATGCAGATTGTAGATGCTTTGAAAGAAGCCTTAGGAACAAAAGATGTAGCTTGTATCATTGATGCAAAACACCTTTGTGTAAACTGCAGAGGAATAAAAGACACTGCAAGTTCTACGATTACCGCAGAATTAAGTGGTATTTTCAGAACAAACCCTATTACAAGACAGGAGTTCTTACATTACGTAGGAAGCCATGCCAAACTGGATTAATAAATAATGAACTACCAAATCCTTAAAAACATTATTGATGCCGAACTTCAGAGATTTCAAAATATCCCCGAAGAAGAATGGTCACATAGAAGTTTTTCAGAAAAATGGTCTAAAAAAGAAATTATTGGTCATCTTTGTGACAGTGCTTTTACAAATATCCGTAGATTTGTGGTAACCCAATACAAAGAGAACGAAAATATTGTATATGACCAGAATTTCTGGGTAAAAGCTCAGAACTATCAGAATGTTCCTACTTCAGATCTTATTGATCTTTGGAAGTCTTTGAACTATCAGATTGTTCATATCGTGGAAAATATTCCGGATGAAGCATTACAAAGAACCTGTGATACAACTAAAACAGAACCTCGGGTGTATACGTTGGAGTTTATTATCAATGATTATGTAGATCATTTACAGCATCATTTAAAAGCGATTTAATTATGATAAAATTTAAAAAAGTTTCACATAAGATTTTTATCACAACAATTATTTGTTGTGACAAAAGTAATTTTTAACTCAATTTTGAATCTTTAGAATCATTAAATCTTTTAACTTAAAAATAAATGCAATTAAAAATATATAACTCCCTTACTGCGGAAAAAGAAATATTCAAACCTATTTTAGAAGGAAATGTCGGAATGTATGTCTGCGGACCTACAGTGTACAGCAATGTACATTTGGGAAATGTAAGAACTTTTCTTTCCTTCGATTTTATCTACCGTACCCTGACGCATTTGGGGTATAAAGTAAGATATGTAAGAAATATTACTGATGCAGGGCATCTTACCGATGATGGGAATGTAGATAACGACAGATTCGTAAAACAAACCAGACTGGAAAAGCTGGAACCCATGGAAATCGTACAGAAATATACGGTAGACTTCCATAAAGTATTGGATATGTTCAATCTGTTGCCTCCTAATATAGAACCTACAGCTACAGGACATATTGTAGAACAGATAGAGCTGACTCAAAAACTGATTGAAAGAGGATTCGCTTACGAAAGCAACGGTTCAGTATACTTTGATGTATTAGAGTACAACAAAAGAGGATTGAACTATGGCGAACTTTCAAAACGTAATATAGAAGAACTTTTTGCCAATACCAGAGATCTTGACGGACAGGGAGAAAAGAAAAACCCACAGGATTTTGCATTGTGGAAAAAAGCATCTCCGGCTCACATCATGAGATGGAACTCTCCTTGGGGAGAAGGATTCCCAGGATGGCATCTTGAGTGTACTGCAATGAGTACTAAATATTTAGGTGAAACATTCGATATCCATGGAGGAGGAATGGACCTTAAATTCCCTCACCACGAATGTGAAATAGCACAAGGGAAAGCTTGCAATGATGCAGCACCGGTAAATTACTGGATGCATGCCAATATGTTGACAATGAACTCACAACGTATGAGCAAGTCTACAGGAAACTATATCCTTCCTATGCAATTGGTTACAGGAGACAATGATTTCTTTGAAAAACCTTTCCATCCTTCAATTGTACGTTTCTGCTTCCTGCAGGCACATTACAGAAGTGTGCTGGATATTTCAAACGATGCAATGATGGCCAGTGAAAAAGGATTTATCAGACTGATGGAAGCCGTAAAAGTATTGAATTCCATTACACCTGATGATACAAAACAATCAGATTTCAGCCTGAAAGAGTGGAAAAATAAAGCATATGAAGCTTTAACAGACGATTTCAATTCTCCAATCCTGATTGCTCACCTGTTTGAAGCTGTGAAATACATCTTCGCTTTGAATGATGGGAAAGAAACAATCTCAACTGCAGATCTTGAAGATTTAAAATCAACATTGAATGCCTTTATCTTCGATGTTCTGGGACTACAGACCATAGAAGAAAATAACAATGAAAAGCTTGATCAGACCCTAAAGGTGTTGATCGAACTGAGAAATCAGGCAAGAAAATCAAAGAACTTCGAGCTTTCAGATCAGATCAGAGACAAACTGCTTGCTGAAGGAATCGAATTAAAAGACGGAAGAGACGGAACATCATACGTTCTGAACTAAAAATATAACTTCGTTTTATACCCATTCCGTAGGAGTCCCACATTTTAGGATTCTTACGGAATGTTTTTTTTATCCCCTTACAAATATAAACCCACTCCTTTCCAACCCTCTGACTCTGCAATTTATTCAGGAGCTATTTCCTGCTATCCATTTCTACTCCTCGCGCCTTTGCTGTTGTCCCACGCTCAGCCCCCGGTGACTCTCCAACCCAAGCTGCGGGGTAACCATTTCTATCAGGGCTAGGGGAGAAGAGGGAAAGGAATTATAAATTATAAATGATGAATGATGAATTCGAGGTTTGTGTCTTGAGTTACGTGTTTCGAGTTTTGTGTTCTGTATTTTGATATTTGATTTCCGGATTTTCAGGCTTTGTGTTATTACTATCCATATTCTATATTATCATCATCAGTATTTATATACCATAAGAACATGCTTTATCCTGTTTTCATTACATGCGCTTTTTTGTATACTATATTATAATTATATCCATGATCCTCTGTGTGAATCTGTGCCATCTGTGGGAAAAAATCACAATGCATCCTAACCAGTACCCATTCCCATTATAACAATATTCAATAGAAACGGGCTTTAGCCCGTTTTATCAAAAATATTCCTTTCCTATGGCTTTAGCCAAAACTTACTCTTTATCTATTATATATATAATATAGAAGAAACCATACCTTCCATTACCCATTACCCATTACCCATTACTCATTACTCATTACTCATTACTCATTACTCAT